>JBILAG010000012.1:0-37914 GCA_044354345.1 Ilumatobacteraceae bacterium
TAATCCCACAGTTCGACAAGATGGAGCAAATCCAGTACGTGTCAAACAGTGCTGCAATTCCAGCATTGAAGACCGGCAAGCTTGATTCAATCCACTTCCTAACCGGAGTAGAAGCAGACGCGATTCCAAAGAACAAGTACTACAAGACTCAAGTAGCAACTTGTGGTGGTTTGCACATGCACATGCGATGCGATATCGGTCAATTGACTGACAAGCGTGTTCGTGAGGCAATTGCATTGTCGCTTGACCGCCAAGGATACGTACAAAACGTAATGGCTGGATACGGCACAGTTGCTAACGACTCAGTAATGGATTCGTTCCCAACTGCTGACAAAACAGTTCCTGTACGTAAGAAAGACATCGCCGCTGCAAAAGCGTTGATGGCTGCAGCTGGTGTACCGAACGGTTTCAAAGTTACTCTTCAGAGCTGGAAGCGTGACGATATCGACAAGTTCACACAATTTGTCAAGTCATCACTCAAAGAAATCAACATTGACTGCACAGTTGATCTCGACGGTTCAGACGGTGGTGGAGCACGTTGGTACAAGTATTCTGTTTACCCATCGGTAAAGGGATCAAAAGTCAAGAACAAGGGTGAGTGGCTTGCAAGCGAGTTCGGTATTGCTGAATGGGCTGGTCGTCCAGTTCCAGACGAATACCTTGCACGTGAGTGGTTCTCTTCAGGTGACTGGAACCCTGCTTACCTTGATGCACCAGAACTTGATGCTGCGATTACCGCGTGGCAATCAGCTCTTACAACAAAAGCCAAGCAAGCTGCAAGCTCTTCAATTCAAAAGGCTTCACTTGTACACACACCAATTATCGTCGCTTACAACGAAACTCGCGTTTCTGTAACTTCGAAAAAAGTTGTGGGTGTTGAGTACAACCAACAGGGTGCAATTTGGTCAACAGGCAAGAACGCTTAATAGCGAGTTCATAATTAAGAAGAAGTAAAAATTGGGGCCGACCTAGGAAACTAGGTCGGCCCTTTTTTTATTTGTTCAATCATTTAAGGATTTTCAATTGAAATTGCTAAACTTAAAATTTCTATGTTGAGATTTATTGCCAAGCGCATCGGGTTATCGCTCGTGACTCTCTTCATAGTTTCAATGATTGTTTTCATAATGATGTCGATCATGCCCGGCGATCTCGCCAAGCAGACTCTTGGAAGAGATGCGACACCTGAGGCCTACGAAATTTGGAATAAAGAAAAAGGTTTAGATAAGCCTTTAGTAGTGCAATATGGTGTTTGGATTGGCGGCGTAATGACCGGAGATCTTGGTATGTCATTTCAATATGAGCAACCAGTCTCTGAGATTTTAGGGCCAGCGGCAAGTAAGTCTGCACAGTTGGCAATAGTTGCCCTGCTATTAATCGCCCCTATCAGCATTTTGGGTGGAGTCATTGCGGCGATGAATCGTGGCAAACGGGTTGACCGAGTTCTGACAGTGGGTGGTTTGTCTGCTGCAGTCATCCCCGAGTTTGTTTGGTCAGTAGTTTTAATTCTTGTATTTGGTGTGGCCATACGTGTGTTTCCGGTTTCGGCATTCCCTGATGATGAAAATCCAAACATCATCAACAGCATCTATCACTTGTTGTTGCCTTCGATTGCTTTGTTGTTTGTGCTGTTTGGTTATATTTCGAGAATCACCCGAGCAGGTGTGATCGAAGCGCTTGATTCTGACTACATGAGAACAGCGGTTCTTAAGGGCCTATCGCGAAAGACTGCGGTTTTCCGCCACGTATTACGCAATGCTTTGCTCCCAACAATTGCAGTTATTGCAACTCAAGTGCCATATTTGGCCGGTGGGCTAATTGCCATTGAGCGAGTTTTTAATTACCCAGGTTTCGGCAATATTTTGATGGATGCTGTGGTTGCCAGAGACTTTTCGTTACTTCAAACTGCGGTATTTTTAGTCGGTTTGGTGATTATCTGTTTCCAGTTAATCGCCGATGTGTTATTTGCAGTTCTTAATCCACGTATTAGACAGAGGGTTACTGAGTGAAAGATACAACTAATAGCGAAGCAAAAAAGTTGGTGCTGGCAGAGCGCCTTGCGGTCTTGAAAAAGAACAAAGCCTTCGTGGTTGGAGCATCAATTTTGGGTTTTTGGATATTCTGTTCAATATTTTCAAAATTTATGGTTCGGTTTGATCAAGATGCAATGAATTTTGAAGCAATAAATACTCCACCTTCGCTCAAATATTGGTTTGGTACCGATAGCACTGGTCGTGACGTATATTCACGAGTAATCATCGGTGCGAGAATCATCATGGTCATTTCATTTATTGCTACGGCTCTGGGCGCGTTCGTTGGTGCTTCTCTGGGGCTGATCGCTGGATATCTAAAAGGCAAATTTGACATGGTCTTGATGAGAATTCTTGAAGCTATCTCGGCGATTCCGGTAATTATCATTGCGTTGTTGGCAGTTGCTGCAATTGGTCGATCATCGACGGTTATTACTGTTTTGATTATTGGTTTTATTTTCACTCCAAATGTCGCGCGCACTGTTAGGGCGGCAGTTCTTGGTGAATCTGAACTTGAGTATGTAGCAGCCGCGAAACTTCGAACCGAAAAGACAGCGCATATTCTTTTCAGAGAAATTCTTCCAAATGTTTTACCGACTTTAATTGTTGAATTTACGGTTCGTCTCGGGTATGCGATCTTTGCTGTGGCGACTCTTTCATTTTTGGGAGTAGGTCTTGAAGCGGGTTCACCTGACTGGGGAACTCAAGTTGCCGATACATGGGACAAGATTTTTACGAATATCTGGTGGCCGACATTATTTCCTGCGGTCGCGATTGCGTCGGTTGCGGTGAGTATCAATTTGATTTCAGATGCTCTTCTTGAGGTTTTTGAACTATGAGCGCAACCCCAACTCCAACACTTGAGCTGCGCAATCTAGAGGTGGCCTACACGGTTCGCGGTATAGACCGTCAGGTTTTGCGTGATGTTTCGCTTTCGATAGCGCCAGGCGAGGCTTACGGGCTCGTTGGTGAGTCTGGTTGTGGCAAGTCAACTGCCGCTTTTGCTGCGATGCGCTATTTGCCACGCAATGGCAAAATTACTGGTGGCTCAATTATTTTTGAAGGTAAAGACATCGTTGACATCGGTGAAACTGATGTTGCTCAACTTCGTCGCTCTGCGATTTCGATGGTTTATCAGAACCCTGCAACTGCGCTTAACCCGACTATTCGTATCGGCAAGCAAATCGCAGAAGTTTTTGAGTTGAATGGAGTCTCTAAGACCGATGCGATGAAATTGGCGCAGGAGTCTTTAGTAAAAGTGCAAATAGCCGACCCTGAGCGAGTTATGCGACGCTACGCGCACCAGTTGTCGGGTGGTATGGCCCAACGTGTGGTTATCGCAATGGCCTTGGCGTCTAATCCGAGACTATTGGTGATGGACGAACCTACGACTGGTCTTGATGCAACCGTTGAAGCAGAGGTTCTTGACCTGGTGCGCGAATTGCGTCGCGATACGGGCACTGCGGTTTTGTTCATTAGCCACAACCTCGGAGTAATTCGCAACATGTGCGACCGTGTAGGCGTTCTTTATGCGGGTGCTCTAGTCGAGCAGGGTGCAACAGCGGAGATATTTAAAAATCCAAGCCACCCTTACACAGTTGGTTTGTTGCGCTGCATACCTCGAGGTGGTCTACATAAGAGCACTGATCGTCTTGACACGATCCCAGGTACACCACCGGCGCTTGGCACAAAGTATGAAGGCTGCGTGTTTGCATCGCGATGTGCTCTTGCTGACGATAAGTGTCAAACAGAGTTGCCTCAGATGGTAGAGATTAATGGCGCACATATTGCCCGATGTTTTCACAGTGATAAAGCAAGTTCGATGCCACGATCAATTGAGAAGATTGACTATGCATCGCAGGCTGATGTTCACGCTGTGCACAACGATGACACATTGCTCAGCATCAGTCATTTGTCGAAGATATTTACGCAAGATGGTCACAAGGTGCGAGTAATTAACGATGTCTCGTTTAATTTAGGTTTTGGTGAGACGCTTGGTTTGGTGGGTGAGTCGGGTTCGGGTAAGACAACAATCGCCAAACTTTTACTTGGTCTTGTATCGCCTGAAGAAGGCGGCGTTGTCACTCTTGACGGTAAAGGATTAGCGCAGACACTTAATCGTCGCGATGTCAGCGATGTTGGATCGATGCAAATCGTTTTCCAGAATCCTGATCAAGCTTTAAACCGCCGTCATAGTGTGACTCGAATTATTAGTCGAGCTGTTGAGCGCCTGCGTGGTTTCAGCGTTGATGATTCTGTAGTTCGTGCACACGAACTTCTAACCGGCATGCGTGTTGATGAGTCATTGCATAGTGTGCGTCCAGCTCAACTATCTGGTGGATTGAAGCAACGTGTGGCAATTGCTCGCGCGTTTGCAGGTGCGCCACAAATTGTCGTTTGTGACGAACCAACTTCGGCACTTGACGTTTCGGTTCAAGCAGCGATTCTAAATTTGTTAGTTGATTTGCAGAAAAAAGATAACACAAGTTTCATTTTTATATCTCACGACCTTGGTGTTGTTCGCTATATTTCTGATCGAATTGCTGTGTTGTATTTGGGTCGTGTGGTTGAGTTCGGTACTTCGCAACGTGTGTTTAGCGGGCCCTTCCATCCGTATACAGAAGCTCTTCTATCCTCGGTGCCAAATATTGACGGTTCGATTCGCAAGCGCATACCGTTAACTGGTGTGGTGCCGAGTCCGAGTAATCCGCCAAGTGGTTGTGTGTTGAACCCACGATGCCCGCGCAAAGCCGGTTCTGGCTTTGAAACGCTTTGTGAAACTGAAGAGCCGAATTTAACCGAGGTTGAACCGGGTCACTTCATGCGTTGCCACATTCCAGTGGCAAATCTAAAGCAACTACAAAGCTAGGCACTTTGCGCGACGCGTCGCGACAAGCTTGTTAATGTTTTGCGATTAAGCGCGCATACGCGAACCCGAAGGGTCGAGCACAGGCTCTAGTTGCAATGTTGCGGGTCGCATGTTGCCAATGATTTCAATCTCGAAACCAGTTGTGCCAGCCTTCGCAAGTTCTGCAGGAACATAACCCAGAGCGAGAGAGACACCGCTGTAATGTGCGTAGCCCCCGCTGGTGATCCAGCCCACTACTTTGCCGTCATGAAACACCGGTTCATCACCGATTACGTCGGCAGGGCGGGTCTTATCTACGTCAACTTTGAACATTACAAGTTTGCGTGCTGGCCCAGTTTTCATTTCGGCTTCAACTGCAGCGCGACCGATGAATTCATGGTCGAACTTCATCGCACGCTCCATGCCTGCTTCAAGCGGGGTGTAGATCGGTCGGTATTCTCTGAACCAAGTGCCGAAATTCTTTTCGAGGCGCATGGTGATTAACGATCGGAACCCGAACAGTCGCATGTCGAATTCTTTACCAGCATCCCAAATTAGATCGAATAAATAGCGTTGATATTCAGGCGCGATCCAGATTTCGTAGCCGAGGTCGCCCGTATACGTCATTCGTGAGAGCCACACTGGCGCATTGCCGATGTTGACTCGACGAAAACTCATAAACGAGAAATCTTTCGTAGCCAGTGAAGTGCTAGTTAGTTTCTGTAAAACGTCGCGCGATCGCGGACCAGCCACAGTAAGACCAACCATTGACAAGGCAAGTGTTTCAAAACGAATCTGCGTGTCTTTAGGCAGGTGAGCCAAGAACCAGCGCGGATGATGTACTTCGGCTGCTTGTGATCCGAATAAAAAGAATTCTTCATCACCAATTCGTGATACCGAAAACTCACCAACGATTTTGCCTTCAGGGTTGAGCATTGCTGTCAACGCCGTGCGACCAATTTTTGGCAGCGCGTTTGTGAACAGACCTTGCAACCATGCTGACGAACCCGCACCACTGACTTTGTACTTAGCAAAGTTTGACGCCTCTGAGAAGCCAACACGTTCGCGAACGGCGCGTGATTCTTCGCCGACGTTATTGAATGCGTTCGAGCGATAGAAAGTTACATCTTCGATTGGCTCTTTTCCTTTGTCTTGAAACCAAAGTGGGTGTTCAAGGCCAAAGCCAGCACCCATTACCGCATTATGCGAGAGCAATCGATCATAAATTGGCGTTGTGTGTAATGGTCGTGCAGCAGTTAGTTCTTCGTTAGGGAAGGTAATGCGAAAGCGCCGTGAATAATTCTCGCGAACTTTTGCATTTGTAAACTCAAGAGTTGCGAAGTCGCCGTAACGCGCAACATCCATACCCCAGATGTCAGCGCCAGGGTCGCCATGAACCATCCAATTGGCAAGGGATAGACCAACGCCGCCACCCTGAGACAAACCAGCCATAACTGCACAAGCTGACCACATGCCCGGCATGCCCTTGATTGGGCCCACCAATGGGTTGCCGTCTGGTGAAAATGTAAACGGGCCGTTGACGAATTTTTTGATACCAGCGCGACCGACAGCAGGGAAGTGGGCGAAGCCGCGTTCTAGTTCTGGTGCAATGCGCTCGAGATCGTGTGGCAATAATTGAAACACGAAATCCCATGGTGTTTCTTTAGTTGACCACGGACGATTATTTTGCTCGTATGTCCCAAGCAAAATGCTTTGACCTTCTTGACGAGCGTAAATCTCGCCAGCGAAGTCGATCATGTGAGGCAGTTCTTTGCCATTGACGCGATTGAATTCGATTACTTCTTCCATCGGTTCGGTCATCAGATAGTGATGCTCCATCGCCAAGACAGGCAATTCAAGGCCGCACATTCTGCCAACTTCGCGAGCCCACAGACCACCAGCATTAACAACATGCTCGGCGTGAATCGTGTGATCTTTGTCTGTGATTACATCCCATGTGCCATCAGCGCGATGACTGAGACCTGTGACCCATGTATTTGTGTAAACCTCAGCGCCACGATTTTTCGCACAGATCGCGTATGCATGGGTTACACCGTAAGGGTCGACGCTGCCTTCATCTTCGTCGAATAGTGCGCCAACGAAATATTTTTCTTCGAGCAACGGGTTTAAAACCTTTGCTTCTTTGACAGAGATGATCTCCATCTTCATACCCAAATAACGACCACGAGCCTGCGCCATTTTTAGCCAGTCAAGGCGTTCTGGAGTGTCAGCTAGTTGGATTCCGCCAGGCAAGTGAATGCCACAGTTCTGACCAGACTCTTTTTCGATCTCCTTGTAAAGGTTCACTGTGTATTGCTGCAAGCGAGCAACGTTTGGGTCGCCGTTTAATGTGTGCATGCCACCGGCGGCGTGCCACGTTGAACCAGCGGTTAGTTCTTTGCGCTCAACGAGAACGACGTCTGTCCAGCCCGCTTTGGTGAGGTGGTAGAGCACTGAGGCGCCGACAACGCCACCGCCAATAACGACAACTCTTGCTGATGATTTCATTTACTTACCTTTCTATTAATTAAAAATCTGTCGCAACTCCACCTTCAGAGACACGCCGCTTGACGAATTCTTTGAGTTCTTCGTGAACTGCATCATCGAGTTCAGGTGTTGTGTATGCATCGAGCCAAGTCTTGGCAAGTTCAGTAGTTTTGGTAACTGCCGTTGGGCTTCCACCTTCTTGCCAGCTTTCATAATTTCGCCAGTCTGAGATCATCGGCTTATAGAACGCATCTCGAAAGCGGTCTTGCGTATGCTGCACGCCAAAGAAGTGGCCACCTGGGCCTACTTCGCCTATAGCTTCGTGCGCCAGTGTCGCTTCATCAACAACAATCGGCTCAAGATATGCAGCCACCATGCCAAGCAGATCGGCGTCAAGCACAAACTTTTCAAGCGAAGAGTGCAATCCGCCTTCCATCCACCCTGCACCATGCATCAAAAAGTTGACACCGCCTTGAATCGCGCCCCACAATGAAAACACACTTTCATATGCAGCTTGAGCGTCAAGCGCGTTAGAGGCACAAACATTGCTAGAGCGGTACGGCACGTTATAGCGGCGGGCGAGTTGGCCGCCAGCCATTGCGGTGCGCATATATTCGGGTGTACCGAATGCTGGTGCTCCCGATTGCATGTCGACATTACTGGTGAAACCACCGTAGGCAACTGGTGCGCCAGGTCGAACCACTTGAGTGAAAGTCATGCCAGCCAATGCTTCAGCGTTTTGTTGGGCGAGTGCCCCAGCCAAAGTGATCGGTGCCATCGCGCCAGCCAAAGTGAACGGAGTAATGATAATTATTTGATTGCGAGATGAATACTCCATAATGCCTTGCAACATCGGGATGTCAAGACGAAGTGGCGATGAAGAGTTAATGATGCTGAAAACGGATGGCTCACGCTCGAGAGTTTCGTGATCAACTTGTCGAGCGATTCGTGACATCTCAAGAACGTCTTGATTGCGTTGGCGTCCGAGGCTGTAACAGTGGATTGCTTTATCTGTGAGAGCCAACATGTCGTAAGTAGTTTCAATATGACGAATAGATGCGTGCAGATCAATCGGCTCAACTGGGTAGCCACTAATGAAGTGGATGATGTTAAACACTTGAGTTAGTTTCAACAATTGTTGAAAGTCTTGTCGAGTACCAGGGTGGCGAATGCCATCGAGGCCGATGAAGTTCGGTGTGCTGGCAACTGAACCAAATGACATCCAATCGCCACCGATATTAAGCGTGTGGTTGGGGTTTCGCGCGTGTAACTTAAATTCGCTCGGGCAAGTTTTGATTGTTTCTAATACCATTTCGGGGTCAAATCGGACTCGTTGGTCTTCAATTTTGGCGCCCGCTTTTTTCAATAAGTCGCGTGCATCTGGGTCTAAAAAATCCATTCCGTATTCTGAAAGTATTCGCAAACTGGCGAGATGTATTGATTCGAGTTCATCATCGCTGAGCACTTTTGTCGGCGCGTAACTCATGCGCGGTTGCTTAAATGGCTTCTGGTCTGGCAATTTAACTTCATTTGTTGAAGTTCTGGCTCGGCCACGCCGACGATTTGGGTCAAGAGTCTCTGTAGTCACGGCACAAACTCTAGTTTTAATAGCGCCTTAAATACGCATTTTGAGAAGAAAGACCGGCAGTAAATTGCGGAAAGCTGAGGTTAAAAATTAGTGAGCTATAGATTTTTTCGCTTGCGAATCTCGGCCGAGATTGCGGGCACAATTACGTGAAGATCACCGATCACGGCATAGCCAGCCTTGGTAACAATGTTCGCTTGTGCGTCGATATTTATAGCCAAGATGTTTTTTGACGCCATTGCTCCGACCCAGTGTTGGATAGCGCCAGAGATGCCGCACGCGATGTAGATATCTGGCGCGATGCGAGTACCAGTTTGGCCAACTTGGTCGGTGTGATTGCGCCAACCGTTATTAGTAACTGCTCGTGAGCAGCCGACGACACCATTTAAGAGACCGGCCAATTCTTCGAGAGGGGCGAATGCTTCTGCCGAGCCAACACCACGTCCGCCACTCACAACTACTGGAGATGTCGCAAGAGTGACACCGGCGACACGCTCGACACGGTCTTGAACAAAGGATTGTGTCACTGAATCATCAAGGTTGACATCAATCGTAAAAACATTTGCTGGCGTAGCGGCTAACTCTTCTTGCGGTTCAACAATATGATTTGCAAGTGTGACGAGTTTGATTGGCGCGCTAATTTCAGATTCTTCCATTAGCGACCCACCCCAACGCGCACGAACAACTTTTAACGGTTGCGTGCCATTGAAGTCTGCATCAAACTCGAGACAGTTCATCGCTGCAGGTAAGTCAAGTCGTGCTGCTGCTTGCGCAATGATTTCGTGTCCGCGTTCGGTGCCAGAACTGATAACTACTTGAGGTGAAGTTTTACGCACGACTTGAGCAATCGACTCACCCCATGCTTCTGGGCCGAAATCAATTAACGCTTGGTGATGTGCTTGGTGAATTGTTGTTGCGCCATATTTTGAAATAACGTCACTGAGCGCATCGGCGCTAGCACCAATTGTTAGGGCCTCAAATTTAACGCCCATTTGTTTAGCCAAGTTACGAGCCGCAGTTAATACTCCAAGCGAAGCTTGGGTAATTGCTCCGCGATCATGTTCAACAACTGCAAGAACGGTCATTTGAAAACACCTAATTCTTCGAGTAGGTCAACGACAGCAGACGCCGCCTCAGGGCCATTGCCAAGTATTTTCGTATTGCTCGCACGCTCAGGTGGGCGCATCAATGTGATCAGTTTCAAGCCGCCAACATCACCGTTCGCCGTGCTCTGAGTGATCTCAACCTTTTTGGATGCAAGTCGACCCTTCATCGTCGGGTAGCGCGGCAAGTTGATACCTTCTTTCACACCAACGCAGGCTGGCGTTTTTAATTTGTAAATCTCCACACCTGCATCACTCTCGCGACGCACTGTTGCAATTCCGTTTTCTAATTCCAATCCTTTGGCGCCGTTGACAATCGGACGACTAAGTTTTAGTGCAGTTCGAATTCCAACTTGATAGCCACATGAGTCGGCAGATTCGTTGCCGAACAAAATCAAATCGTATTTACCGTTTGTGGCTTCGAGTTCGGTAATAACTGTGGCGATTGCTTGTGAAGTTCGTTGCGGATCCCAATCTGTTGTATCGATTGGCACGAGAATTGCTTTTGCAGCACCAGTGCTAACCGCAGTTCGTAGTTGTTCTTGCGCTTCGGCAGGGCCAAGCGTTAAAACGGTTACTTCGCCGCCGTGTTTTTCTACAAGTTGAACTGCTTGTTCGACCGCGCATTCTTCGTGCGGGCTCACAGTGAATCCCAAGAATGCAGTGTCAACCTGCTGACCATCGCTTGTGATGTTGATGCGTGCGCCAGGTGCTGGCACGCGCTTAACGCAGACAAGAATGTTCATCGTTGTGTCTCGCTCTTGACTAGCTCTTCATGCGAGCATCTGATGGGTCAAACAATGCCTGACTACCAACTCGAGCAACTCGCACCGGAAATAGTTCGTTCATGTACATCACGCGAAGTTCATTGCCTTCGACTGCATGTTCTGGTGTTAGATAGGCGAGTAACAAATATTTGCCAAGTGATGGTGCTGCACCTGCTGTTGTTACGCGCGACACGCGACCTTTGGTGTCGACAATGCGTTCGCCTGTTTTTGTCAAGATTGGCTCGTTGCCACCCGTCGGGAAGCGTTTGATGCCTGACTTGCTTGTGTTGTCAATCATTTCGAGCGTGCACATGATCGCACATGGTTTTTCTTCTCGTGCTTTCAAGTATTCGGCTTTGCCAATAAAGTCTGCCGATTTAACTTTTGCACGGTTGAGGCCAGCCTCAACTGGGTTGTATTCGCTTTCAAGTTCAGCGCCCATCAGGCGATAACCCTTTTCGATTCGACCAGTAACTGCGTATACACCCATGCCAACTGGGATTATCTCGAACTCTTCGCCAGCCTTGGCGATTGAATCCCACATTCGAAGGCCGTGCTCCATTTTTGTGTAGACCTCCCAACCGTTTTCTCCGACATATGAAATGCGAAACATCGTTGCGGGAACACCATCAATAAGTACTTCACGAACCGACCCATAAGGAAAGTTCTTTTGCGAAACGTCAAACGGAACAAGTTTGCCTTCGGCATTGATGTTTTGCGTCGCCTTAGCCATTGTTTTCTCTGCATTCGGGCCCCAAACGCCGATCGTGCAAAGTGACGAGCTCATATCGGTAAATTTGACTGAACCATCTTGTGGCATGTGACGATTAAACCAATAGTTATCACGTCCGCCATCGAATGCACCAGTGATAACTCTGAAATGATCAGTGCCAAGTCGCATAATCGTCAAGTCGCCGCGAAAACCACCACCTGGTGTAAGCAGCGGTGTGTAAACCGATCGTCCGACCTCAACATCAACATTATTGACGCACATGTATTGCAAAAACTTCATCGAGCCAGGGCCAGTGAAGTCGAACTCGTTGAATGCAGTGAGGTCAACCATGCCGACCGACTCGCGCATCTGAAGGTGTTCTGCATTTGTGATTGGCGACCACCAACGTGCATCCCATTCGTGCGCGCGTGGCTCGCAGGCAGACGCAAATTTTTTGACTAGCTTCTCGTTTGAGGCAAACCACTGCGGACGCTCCCAACCGCGAGCGTCAAAGAATGTTGCTCCTGCCGCTTCTTCGCGCGCATAAAACGGGCTGCGACGCATATTGCGCTGAGTTGCCCATTGTTCACGCGGATGCACGATGCCGTATGTTTTGTTGAAGTGTTCATCACATCGTGCATAAATGTGGTGCTCAGTTTTTTCGTGCGCATAAAAACGCGAGATATCAGACGAATGCGGGTCGCACAAATGTGGATATCCGTAGGTCATCCATTCGGCAACGAGTTGCGCAATACCAGGACCTTCTTTAATCCACACCGCTGCGGCCGACCAAAGATTTTTTACTTCAACAGTTTCGCCAAGTACTGGCATCGCATCTGGCGTCAGCGAAAGCAAACCATTAATCGCATATTTGATTTCGGCATCGCCGAGCATCTCCATGAGTTCAATTGCTTGCTCCATCTGCGGATCAAAGTCGTCTTGCGTTAGCGGCAACTCAGTAGGCGAGAGCGCCGACGCTTCGTTCGACGGAATGTCATCTGGGTGCATGAATATTGCTCGGTGGGCGTAACTGCCGACTTCCATTGAGCCTGCAGTTTGACGCTCGTAACAAAACGTATCCATATCACGCACGATTGGATAAGCAACTTCTGCGTTTGACTTTTGCAAAATATCAATCGGGCCAACGTCTGCCATTTGGTGAACCGCTGGAGTCAACGGAATATTCGCGCCCGCCATTTTTGCAATTCGCGGACTCCACACACCGCAGGCGACGACGACGTACTCGGCTTCGATACGACCTTTGTTGGTAACGACTGCTTTAATCTTGCCATTTTCTACTTCAAGATCAAGTACTTCGGTATTTGCAAACACATTCAAGTTTCCAGATTTAACAGCACTCTCGCGCATCAATGTGCCAGTCTGTAACGAATCAACAACTGAAACACTTGGTGTATAGAAACCGCCGAGCACTATTTTGTCGTTGATAAACGGCACAAGTTCTTTAACTTCAGCTGGTGAAAGTAATTTCGCATCGATACCCCAAGATTTTGCAGAAGTCATTCGACGATTAAATTCTTCGAGGCGTTCAGGGTTGCGAGCGACTTCGATGCCACCGCATGTGTTGTTCATTCCCATCTCGATGTATTGCTTTTGCGAGGCGAGCGTTAACAACGCCATTTCTTTGTTGTGATCGGTTGGGAAAATGAAATTCGAAGCATGGCCGGTTGATCCACCTGGGTTAGGTAGTGGACCCTTGTCGATTTGCACCATGTCGGTCCATCCGAGTTTGGCGAGATGACCAACTAAACAGTTACCGACGATTCCTGCACCGATGACGACGCACTTTGCTTTTGTTGGAAACTCGCTCATTTTTAGACCTCGTGATTCGTGTGTTTTGATGCACCAGTTTCGTGGTATATCAGAACGATATCACCGCTGTAGGCTCTAATCAAATGGCTACAGAGTCCCTTAGCGAGCAGGCTTATCGGCTGATCCGTCAGAAGATTGTGCGGCTCGAATTGGCGCCTGGGGCTGTCATTCGCGAAGATGTCTTACAACAACAACTAGGTATCGGTCGAACGCCGATTCGAGAGGCGTTGCAGAGGCTGGCTCGAGATCAATTTCTGGTTGTGATTCCACGTAGAGGAATGATCGTCTCAAACATTGATGTCGCCGAACTTTCTATGCTTTACGAGACCCGCGCAATTTTAGAGCCGTATGCAGCACGTTTGGCGTGTCAGCGAGGCCGACAAGATCATTGGCGACAAATGCGTGAAGTTCTCGACTCAGCCGCAAGGCCAAAAATAACCGCTCAAGATCAAATACATTTTGATGCCCAGTGTCATGAGATTGTTTGGGCTGCTGCTGGTAATCGTTTCTTGACTGACACGCTTGACGTTTTATACGCGCAAAGCGATCGACTTTGGCACATCTATCTTTCTGATGTTGCTGACATGGGGCACGCGTTAGATGAACATGTTGAAATTTTGCATGCGCTTGAGTCTGGTGACTCTGATCTTGCGTACAAACTTTCTGAAACTCACGTGCAAAGTTTCGATGCTCAAGTTCGTGATGCGGTTCGCAAAAGACTTGGGTCTTCTAGTCTCTAAAAGTTATTGCGTGCTTAGGCTGGCGCGAAATTCTCCTTCGCGCATTTTCTGACGAATTTGTGGCGGTGGTTCGTCAAGTCTCTCTATGGTGACACCAATAATTTCGCCAGTGAAATTAAAACCATGCGGATATGGGCCAACCGCCGAACCAGTATCAAGACCAACATCGAAAGTTTCGCCACTCATCGAATAAACAAGTGGCACGGTTTTTTCAATTCGACCATAACCAGCTTCTGATTCGTTAACGACAAGTGAAATGTTTCCTCCGGCACCAAACCCACCGTCGTAAGCAAAACTCACTTCAATTGTGTGCTTACCATTTGTAAGTTTTTCGGTACTTGCGATTGAAGTATGTTCGTGACCAAACCAGTTGTAGTGAAACACTGGTTTTGATTCTGCGTCTAAGTAGAGAGACCATCCCGCCATGTTGCCACCTTGGCACACGATCACGCCCTGAGTATTGTTGTTTTTAATTACAACATCGGCTGTGATTCGAAATGAGCAATTCTTGATGTTGATCACAGAACTCTCGGGCATGCGAATGTGTGCGGTGGTGTATCGCATTTTAGAAATTCCATCTAGAGAGTGCGGCACAGCAAAATCTCCATTACGCGGTGACCCTGGGTCACGCAATGGATAGATGCCGTATTTTTTTGCGTGCTGATCAAATAATTCTTGAAGTTCGGCGAGCTTGTCTGGGCATGATTCTGCAAGATCTACGGCTTGCGAAAAATCTTCTGCAACGTTGTACAACTCCCAGCGTTCTTGCGGGCCGTCGAATTCGAAACCTTGCAGGCGAATCCACGGTAGGCGACCATGAAAGCATGAAGCAATCCAGCCATCGTGATACAAGGCGCGATTGCCGAGAATCTCAAAATATTGGCTCGTGTGTGTGCTCGGCTTGGTTGCACTGTCAAATGAATACTGCATTGATGTGCCATGAATTGGCATCTGCTCGATGCCGTTGACATGAGTTGGTGGAGTGATGCCTGCGACTTCATAAATAGTTGGCGCGATATCAATTACATGATGAAACTGTGTTCGCAATGATCCAGAGTCTTTAATTTTCTTCGGCCATGAAATAGCAATTGCGTTGCGAGTGCCACCGAAGTGCGACGCAACTTGTTTCATCCACTGAAATGGAGAGTCGAGCGCCCATGCCCAACCAACGTTGAAATGATTTTCGCATTTCGCCGTGCCGAAATCATCGATATGTTCGAGTAACCATTCTGGATCTTCAGGAACGCCATTTTGAAACGATGGCGCACTCCATGCACCGTGAATCGTGCCCTCTGCTGAAGCTCCGTTATCACCAGTTATGTAGATGACAAGCGTGTTGTCAGCGATTTCAAGATCGTCGAGTGCGTCAATTACGCGCTTGATTTGAGCATCAGTGTGGGCAAGAAATCCCGCAAAGACTTCCATTAGTCGGCGCGCAATTGGTCGATATCGCTCTGGGTAATCACTCCATGCAGGTATTTGTTCGGGGCGCTTTGTCAACGCAGTTTCAGTCGGAATGACGCCGAGTTTCAGTTGGCGCTCATAGATCTCTTGGCGAAGTGAGTCCCAGCCGCTATCAAATTTGCCCTTGTATTTGTCGATCCATTCGCGTGGCACATGATGAGGTGCATGCACAGCTGGTGTCGAAAAGTAACAGAAGAAGGGTTTGTTCGGTGATGAAGCTTTTTGTCGTTGCATCCAAGTGATTGTTTGATCGGCGAGATCTTCAGTTAGGTGATAATCAGGGTTGCCGACATGCGGTGAGATTGGTGTTGTTTGATCGTAAACAGGTGGCTCGTATTGCGAAGATTCAGCGCCCATGATTCCGTAGAAGCGATCGAAACCCAATCCTGTTGGCCATCGATCAAACGGTCCGGCTGGGCTTTGCTCCCATGATGGTGTCAAGTGCCATTTACCAAAGCACGCGGTGCTGTAACCAGACATGCGAAGAACTTGCGCAACAGTCGCTGACTCGGGGGGGATTGCGCTGTCATAACCCGGAAACGAATTCGCTATTTCTGTGATGCCGCCCATGTGCACTGTGTGATGATTGCGACCCGTTAAGAGTGCAGCGCGGGTCGGCGAGCAAAGTGCGGTCGTATGAAACTGGTTGTAACGCAAACCTTGCTTGGCGATTTTGTCAAGTCCCGGTGTTGTAACTGGTCCTCCGAAATTGCCGAATGATCCGAAGCCAACATCATCGAGCATGATCAACAAAATATTTGGCGCGTCGGTCGGAGCTTTAGGTGCCAAAAGTTTTTCGGGTTTTGAATCTGTTATGACCTTTTTTATTTCGCCTGAAAACTTGGGTGTTGCGCGGGGGAGATTCTGTTGACTCACGAGCGCAGGCCGTCAATATCAAACACCGCAAGTGCGCTTTTCGCGTTGTTTACGTTGCCTTCGATTTTCAAAGTACCCAAATTGATCGCCTCAGACAAACTAGTTACACCGGTCAAAATATCTGCCCATATCTCAATTGTCGAAGTCACTTGGATATTTGCATCGCGCCCGTCAGTTTGCTTAGCAATACAGTTTCGAATATGCAGACCAGTTTTGTCGTGACCTAAGAAGTTGAAACAAATATTTGCGTCAAGGCCAATAGCCCTTTCAGGTTCAAGCATGACTCGCAAAATGTGCACAGATCTTTCAGCCGACGCTGAAACAATTTGTCTGCGATTAAGTCGGTGAGTATTGAATCGCGTTAAATCAAGCGTGCCTTCAAGATCGCGTGCTCGGGTTAGGCACCAATTTCGAATATTGGCTGCAGTCGTGCGTTGTGCAATTAGGCGAAGAGCATTTGCGAGTAGTGCACGGTCTGAAGTTTCACTATCAGTGCTATCACTGAGCCACGACCCAAGTTCGCAAGCCCATCGTAAGTCGTTATCTTGTATCGCTTCTTGTGCGATTTTATGCACAGCTTTACGACCACCAAAGCCTGCAATCATTCTGTTGGCATGTTCTTCGCGTGGCAACGGAAACAAGTTTGCGGGGTCTCCATCAAACCAGCCGAATAGTCCACTTCGAATTTGGCGAACATGATGTTCGGAAACGCCGTAAAACTCTGACGTCAAATTATCGTCATCATAGAAATCTGGCAATCGAATCTCGTGAGCCAGTTCTGTGCTTGTGTAGCCACGATTCGTCAGGCGAACTGTTTGATCCCATAAAAACTGTATTGAGTCTCGATATTTTGTGACGCGGTTGAGAATTTCGTCAGCGCCACTAATCGGCATGCCATGTGCACCAATCAAATGATCGGCATTTAGTGAAAGTAAGTGATCGACGCCGTTGAGCATTATTCGTGGGTCACGATATTCTTCACCGCGTATTGCAAAAATATTGAATAGCACTGGCCAAACTAAGTTGTTGACCGCACAGCCAAGTGCACTGAACCAAAAAGTTACAGAATCATCTGCGTCAGAAGGTGCTGGTGTCACTTCAATACTTAAACCAGCAACTTCAATAATGCATTGTGAGTTGAAAGTGTTTTTAGGCTCAATAAAACCGTTCGTCTGGGTTGTGTGCTCTGGGTTTCGGTAGAAACGACCCAAGCCAACATTGACGATGCCGTCTGGGCCATCTTGAGGCAGAGTGATCGCAAATTGCTCTACTAATCCACGACCGTATGACGGCGCAATTTCGGCCGTTGCTCGCACCCGATTGTAGGCAATCTTCTCATGTCCCCAAATTTGAACATCTTGTGTTGGGTCATCATCAAGTACAGCTTGTGTGCCAGAAACATAATGAAAATGCGTGTACAGGACGGCAATAATTGGCCGTGAAGTTTTAGTTCTCAGTTCTGCAATCGCAGAACGCATCTCTTCGTTTGACTCGCCGGTGTCGATTGCGATGATTCCGTCTGGTGCATCAATAAATGTTTGATTCGATAAGCCGTTGCCGACTAAACACCAAACACCTTGACGAACTTCGTAAAAATTTCGAACGAGCCTCTCGGATTGTTCAGCATGGTCGCGGTGAGTTATTTGACCACTCGGCAAAGTAATCGTATTTTGGCCGTTTGATTCAAAACTTCGCGATCGCTTTGATTTGGTCATACTTAAGTGTAATTCGTATGTTGAGTCGTGTCCGGAGAAATTTCATCGGGCCAATTTGAGTGCCAGATATTGGCAGCACTTGTACCGACATGCAGTGGAACCCGATCAAAGTTAGCCAACGGCTCAAGTAGCGGTTTCACAATTACGTCCCATCGGGGTTTCGAAAAAAACGGAAACGACTGACGATGTTTGCCTGTTCGATTGATGACTCGATGTGGTGTAGAGATCAAGCGTCCGCCACTCCATAGTTCAAGCATGTCACCAACATTCAAAACCATTGCTTCTGGAGGGCACTCTGCGGCAATCCATTCATCGTCGCGTGTCCGAACTTCTAATCCGCCAACAGGATCATGTGCCAGCAATGTCAACAAGTTGAAGTCTTTGTGAGGGTGCTGTCCCCACGTATCACTGAGCGGTGGAGTGGGTGGATAATTCAACAACGTCATATTTGTCAGTGGGTTTTTCATGCACTCGAGAATTAAATTTTCATCGATACTCATCGTTTTGCAAAGCGCAATTATTAAGTGTTCGCTCACGCGAGTCAGTTCGCGCCAGTAGTTCATAACTGGTGTCTTTACGTCTTGAGCAATGGCAGGCCATTTGTTTGGTCCATATAGATTGCAGTCTTTACAAATCTGATCATTCGGGTCGGTCTCGTTATGTAATTTCCAGGCCTCGTATTGATCGGCATTACCTTTGCCAGAATTTGGCGTAAAAAAACCAAGTGGTACAAAGCCCCGATAATTGCCTTTTACCACGGTGTCTTTGAGCAAGATATTTCGCGGTGTCTCAAAAACAGTGGCGACTGCATTGCGCATCTCTGAAACTGTCTTGTCAGTAACTTGATGGCCGACAATGATTGCAAAGCCAACTTCACTCAATGCTTTAAAGAGAAACTCTGCAGACTTCGTGAATTCTAAAGTTTTTTGATTGTCTAAAACGATTGCCGAGATGTCAACGATCGGCAGTCGCTTATTCATTGGGTAAATATTTCTTGTATCTATTCCACCGTGTGATTCTGAACATGTTGAAAGCCAAAGCGACCCTTGATGCAGAGGTTGCCGTGCGTTACTGAATGATCGCTAGGTGAGGTGACTTTGACAATCGTGTTGTCCTGCACATGCAAGGTGAGTGCACACCCGACACCGCAGTATGGACAAATCGTATCTGTCTGAGTTTGTTCAGGTTCGTTCCATGTGCCGTCTTGGCGCATGTTGTATTCGCTTGTAAACATCAGTGCACCTGTTGGACAAACTTGAATACAGTTACCGCAATAAACACACGCCGAATCAGTTAGGTCAACCGCAAACTCAGTCGAGATTCTGGCGTCAAATCCTCGTCCGGCAGTTGTAATTGCAAAAGTATTTTGCCACTGCTCACCACAGGCATCAACACACTGGTAACACAAAATACATTTTGAATAATCGCGAACATAAAGTGTGTTGTCAACCTTCACGGGCTGGTGAACTGTTTCAGCCGTTGAGCCATCTGGTTGGTGGTGATGGCCCGTAGTTGCCTCATCGCGTTTACTGTGATGATACGACGGTGCACCAAATCGTGTTGGCTGCGCACCGTATCCTTCATTCCAGCGGGCAACATTTTTCGTTAGCGAGAGGTCAACCGACGAGCCAAGCAACTCAAGTACGAGTTTGCGACTGTGACTAGTTCGTTCGTTGTTTGTATTGACAACCATTCCTGGTTCTACTTTGCGAGAGCAACTTGGTACGAGTGTTCGCGAACCTTCAAGTTCGACCATGCAAACTCGGCAAGCATTTTTTGGAGTGATCGTGTCGCCATAACACAGAGTTGGTATTTCTTTGCCCGACGCACGACAGGCGTCAAGCAATGTTGAGCCTTCAAGAGCGTTAACTTTTTGACCGTCAATTGTTAATTCAACGCTGCGACGAACTTGCAGGCCAGTCGTTACTTGTGTGCTCATGCTGAGAATACTTTAAGTCGTGTCAGGGCCGAGTCAATGGCATTGTGTGCAGTTTGACCGAGACCACAAATGCTTGCATCACGCATTACTTGACCAAGATCACGTAACAATTGCAGATCAACTGATGCATTGCTGGTGCCAGAAGATTTAACTAGGCGAGCGAGAGCTTCTTGTTGTCGTACCGTGCCAACTCGACACGGTACGCATTGGCCACAAGACTCGTCACGAAAGAATGCCGCGATTCGTTGAAGCTGGTCAACCATGTCGACATTTTGATCTAGCACCATCACGACGCCAGAACCAAGTGTCGTACCGGCTGCGCGAGCCGCTTCAAGTGTGAGTTCGAGGTCAAGATCTTGTGGGCCGACAAAACCGCCAGCAGCGCCACCCAACAACACAGCCTGTAATTCTGAGCCAGATTTCAATCCGCCAGCTAGATCAATAAGAGCTCGCAATGTTGCACCAAAAGTAACTTCGTAAACACCAGGCTTGTTTACGGCGCCTGAAATGCAAAACAATTTTTTGCCCTTAGAACCTGCCGTGCCCCAAGTTGCATATTTCTCGCCAGTGTTTTGAATAATTGGCAAAACATTTATTAGCGTTTCGACATTATTGACAATCGTTGGCTTGCCGAATAGGCCAACCTCAACTGGAAACGGCGGCTTGTTGCGAGGTTCGCCGCGGAAGCCCTCAATTGAATTAAAAATCGCAGTTTCTTCGCCGCAGATGTAAGCGCCAGCACCTCTAAAAATTGTGATGTCGAAACTGAAACCTGATCCCAAAATATTTTCGCCAAGCATTGATCGTGATCGCGCAGACTCGACTGCGTTTGTGAGATGCTTCAGCGCGCGCGGATATTCGCCACGCAAGTAGATCCATCCGTGTTGGCAGCCAGTTGCGAATGCAGCAATCGTCATTGCCTCAACTAGAGCGAACGGGTCACCTTCCATCAGTACGCGATCTTTGAAAGTGCCTGGCTCAGACTCATCGGCATTACAAATTAGATAACGAGTTTTTACTGGCTGACCGGCGACGGCAGCCCATTTACGCCCAGTTGGAAAAGCCGCACCGCCGCGACCAACGAGCCCTGATGAGGTTACTTCGGTGATTACTTGCTCCGCACCAATTTCGATCGCTCGAAGCAAAGCAACGAAACCATTAGATGAGATGTAGTCGTCAATACTCAATGGATCAACTCGACCGATGCGAGACAACAGAACTAAAGAATCGTCCGGCGCTTGTGGCACAGCGGTTGCGATTTCTTGTTCGGGGCCAGCCGACTTTCCTGCGACAAGATCAGAGATGTCTTCTACAGTCGCCGGCGCAAGAACCTCGTAACGCGGTGTTACTCCGGTTTCGATAACTAGCACCGCTGGTGCACGCTCACAGGTACCAAGACATGGCGATGCAATTGCTCCAGTTGGAATTGAATCTTCCTTGCAACCCGACATTGCGCGACAGGCAAGGTCAACGCAAACATGCACTTGCCGAGCCGGACGTTCGTTCGTATCAAACAACGCGTAAAAAGTTGCTACGCCATAAATATCTGCTGGCGCGATATCGAGACGTTGTGAAATGTAGTTGATTGATCCGCGGCTCAACCATCCGATGTGATCATTGACGGCATGGAGAGTAGGCAACAAAAGATGTCGTAAGTTTCGAAGCGATTCACCACCGTGAGCAACTCGATGCCCGGTTACATTTCGTTCGCCACCTTGAGATGTCTCTGGGGCAAGACCGAGCAACGAATCAACTGCTCTTTTCTCTTCGGCCGTAGCCGTGGCTGACGCTATTTTGAGATCCATTGCGCCTTTGACTTTACGACTAAATTCGCTCAACTCACGACTTCTCCGTAAGATCATTTGTTAGTAATAGTTGTGCGGTGAGTTTGAGGAGTGTTTCATTGTGAAAAGCATTGCCAGTGAATACGTCGACTTGATTAAATACCCGATCCATGAAGTTGGGCCGGCGCGAGAAAAACTGATTAATGAGTCAAATTTGGCGATCAAAGATGATGGCTGTGTGGTTCTCAAAGGTTTTGTTAAACAAGAGCGAATTAGTGAATTAGTTGCCGAATGTGACCGAGTTGAGTCACAAGGTCATCGCAATTTCACTCGAACTAATCCATACTTCTTGAGCGATCGTGATGACTTGCCACTGACTCATCCTTTACGCCGTTTCTACGATCGATCTAATGCATTTGTGCCTGCAGACAACTTTGGCTCTGAAAGTATCCTTCGAGCGATTTTTGATTGGTCGGCTTTCTCGCCTTTCGTCAAAGAAGTGCTTGGTGAAGAAAATTTCTTTCCATACGCAGACCCATTGGCAGATGTGACAGTGAATTTGGCAGAAGAGGGAGGCGGGTTTCCGTGGCACTTTGATACGAATAATTACACGGTTACTTTGGCGATACAAAACGCCGAACATGGAGGGGATTTTGAATACAGCCCGATGGTGAGATCACTAACCGATGAGAATTATGAGATTGTCGAAAAAGTTTTAGATGGTGATAAAGATTTGATTAGAACATTGAAACTCGAGCCGGGCGATTTGCAAATATTCAAGGGCCGATACTCTTTGCATCGTGTCGCACCGTTGGCAGGTTTGCGCAAGCGCTATGTCGCAATTTTTAGTTATGTCGCAGAACCAGGCATGGTCAGTAGTCCTCAACGCGCTAAAGAGCTCTACGGCCGTGTTTTACCAATTCATCTTGAGCGCGCGGGTTTACGTGCGGATTCATTAATTGACTAGTCGCGATCTTGTAATGAAAGCGGTTGTCACGACTGGCAATGGTGGCTACGACAAACTTGTGTATTGCGATGTGCCGATGCCCGTCGTTGGCGCCGGTGAAGTGTTGTTGCAAGTTCTTGCTGCTGGTGTCAACAACACAGAGATAAATACCCGACTTGGTTGGTATGCGTCAAGTGTTATTGCTGGCACAAATACTGTGGCGAATGACAAATCGCAATCAGAGATTCAAAAAGTTGACGGCGGATGGAGCGCAGCAACGCCATTTCCATTTATTCAGGGCACCGATTGTTGCGGGCGAGTGGTCGATGTGGCGCCTGATGTTGATTCACAACTGATTGGTTCTCGTGTAATCGTGAGGCCTTGTATGCGCCCCGATGGTTTTGATTCGTTGCGAAACATTTGGATGGGTTCAGATTTTGATGGGGCGTTCGCACAGTTCGTAAAGGTACCGGCAACAGAGATTTTCATAGTCAATTCAGATTGGAGTGACACAGAGTTGGCGTCACTGCCATGTAGTTATGGCTCAGCAGAGAATATGTTGCATCGCGCCAAAATTCGTGCGAGTGAACATGTGTTAGTTGTTGGCGCATCGGGCGGTGTTGGTTCTGCGGTGGTGCAACTCGCCAAACTTCGTGGGGCGAAAGTTACTGCAATTGTTGGAAAAACAAAACGGAAACAGGTTCTAGAGATAGGTGCCGACGAAGTCATCGATCGTGACACTGACATAGTTGAGTTTCTTGGTGAAGAATCAGTAGATCTTGTAGTCGACAATGTTGGTGGCTCGTCGTTTGCGTCTATGTTAAAAGTGTTACGACGTGGTGGTCGATATGTGTCGTCGGGCGCTATCGCCGGACCAATAGTGAATTTAGATTTGCGTGACTTTTATCTAAAAGACCTTCGTTTGATTGGATGCACAGCATGGGATGAACCAGTGTTCGCGAATCTTGTTTCGTATGTTGAACAGAAGCTAATAATGCCTTTAGTGGCGAAAACATTTGCCTTACAAGAAATAGCGACGGCTCAACAAGAGTTTCTTGAGAAAAACCACGTCGGCAAATTTGTGCTCGTCCCCGAGCAAGCTAGTTAGCTAGTTATTCGCCCGCAACTGGAACGCGCGCCTCAAGGCGTTCAATCCTTACTGCAGCTGCTTTGAATTCAGCAGTACCTGATTTCGGATCTGTTGCATCAATCGTGATCAAGTTCGTGTCCACTTGATCAGGTGAGTGCATAGTCATAAACACGAGGCCTGGTCGCAGACTTGTGTCTATACGCACTGGTACTTCTAGCGAGCCGCGAAGTGAGCTAACTCGAACAATTTCATGTTCCTTAATCGCCAAACTAATTGCATCTTCTGGTGAGACGTCGATCGTTTCGTTGAAACGCAATGGGCTGTCGAAACCACGAGTTTGAACGCCGGTGTTGTAAGAGTCAAGTCGGCGGCCAGTAGTTAGGCGCAGCGGAAACTCAGGTGTCGTTGCTTCAACTGGTGGGTCATCAACGACAACGCTGAACGGTGCGAGGCGTCCACGTTTGGCCGGGTCTTTATCCCAAAGACGGCCATGCAAAAACGACGGTTCAAGTTTGTCTTCACTGAAGCATGGCCACTGAATGCCACCAAGATCGGCAAGACGCTTGTACG
This sequence comes from Ilumatobacteraceae bacterium, assembly GCA_044354345.1. Classification (GTDB taxonomy): domain Bacteria; phylum Actinomycetota; class Acidimicrobiia; order Acidimicrobiales; family Ilumatobacteraceae; genus BACL27. Next base: position 24,484 of record JBILAG010000012.1, read on the forward strand.
ACATGCCGGCGTGCATCGGTGAGAGGCTGCGAAGTTCATCCCAAATTTGTTCTGATGATTCGTATTTCCAGTCGTGTCCGAGCTCGCGCGCCAAATCAAGAATGATCCGAATGTCATCGCGTGCATTGCCTGGCGAGTTGATTGCTTTTCGCACACGCTGAACTCGACGCTCAGAGTTTGTTACTGTGCCATCGCTTTCGCACCATGATGCTGAACCAGGTAATACCACATCAGCAAGTTGTGCTGTTTTTGTCAAGAAAATATCTTGTACCACCAAGAAGTCAAGATTCTCTAGCAAGTGTGTCGCATGTGCTCCATCTGCTTCTGATTGTGCTGGATTTTCGCCGATCACAAATACTGCACGCAGATCTCCGCGCTCCATTGCTTCAAACATTTGCGTTAGGTTCCAACCGTTCTCTGGCGGAATAGTGCAACCCCAGAGTCGATCAAATTTCGCGCGAGCAACATCGTCTACGACATCTTGAAAACCTGGCAATTTGTTTGGTAGCGCTCCCATGTCGCCTCCACCTTGCACATTGTTTTGTCCGCGCAATGGGCTGAGACCTGCACCTGTTCGACCCACATGACCGCACAACAATGAAAGATTGATCAACGAAAGAACATTGTCAACGCCGTTGTGGTGTTCGGTGATGCCAAGTGTCCAACAAAGCTGAGCAGTACCTGCTTTGGCGTATGCATGTGCTAAATCGCGAATTGCATCTGCGGGTACGCCAGTTACTTCACTGCCACGCTCAAGAGTCCATTCTTCGACTGAGTTCGCGTACTCGACAAAGCCTGTTGTGCTGCCTTCAACGAATTCTTTATTGGCTAACCCAGCGTGAATAATTTCGCGTGCGATCGTATTCGACAACGCAACATCGGTGCCAATATTTAGACCGAGCCAAAGATCTGCGAACTCTGCCGAAGCAGTGCGACGTGGGTCAACTACAAATAACTTCGCTCCGTTACGGACGCCTTGCAAGACGTGATGAAAGTAAATCGGGTGTGCTTCGCGAGCGTTAGATCCCCACAGCACAACTACATCAGCGGTTTCTACTTCAGCGTATGAACTTGTTCCTCCGCCAGCTCCAAAAACAGTGGCCAGACCGACCACCGAAGGGGCGTGTCAAGTTCTATTACAAGAATCAATGTTGTTCGTGCCAATAACCGCACGAGCAAATTTTTGAGCGATGAAATTCATTTCGTTAGTCGATTTTGAACATGAAAAGAAACCAACGGCCGATGGCGAGAACGCATCTCGCGTAGTGGCTAAGCCAGTCGCGGCTTTAGACAATGCTTCTTGCCAAGTCGCGACGCGCAACTTGCCATTTTCGCGAACCATTGGCTCTGTAATTCGTGCGTACGGCTCGAATTTTTGCTTCGTCATTTTTTGTGCCACTTTTTGCTCCGTATAAACATTTGGTGCTGATGCGTGATCCAAACTTTAGCGACTCTGGATGGTCTTTAGACGGTTATCTCGTGTCTGTAGAGTAGAGGGTCGCATCAAAGTAATGAAAATCAAACTACCGAAAGAGGAATAATGGGTTTCCCATCTGATCTTGAAATTGCACGCAAAGCCACTGCTAAACCGCTTACAGAAATTGCCGACCAGATGGGTATCGGCGCAGAGTTTTTAGAACCGTATGGCAAAAGTCTCGCCAAGATAAGTCTGGACGCGATTGATTCTTTGAAGTCTCGACCAAAAGCAAAGTATGTCGTCGTAACTGCGATTACACCAACCCCGCTTGGTGAGGGTAAGACAACAACAACTGTTGGCCTTGGTCAAGCGATGAAGCACATCGGCAAAAAAGCCACGATCAGTTTGCGTCAACCAAGTATGGGACCCACTTTCGGTATCAAGGGCGGTGCTGCGGGTGGCGGTTACAGCCAAGTAATACCAATGGAGTTATTGAACTTGCATCTCACCGGAGACTTTCACGCTGTAACTGCAGCGCACAATTTGCTCTCAGCGATGGTCGATAATCATTTGCATCAAGGCAATGAATTAGATCTCGACTTGAACAACATCACTTGGCGTCGAGTGATGGATGTCAATGATCGCTCATTGCGAAATTTAATCGTTGGTCTTGGCACCAAAGAAGACGGTGTCGTTCGACAGACAGGCTTCGACATAACCGCAGCATCAGAAGTGATGGCTATTCTTGCGCTTGCAACTTCAAAAGAAGACATGCGTGCACGCTTCGCCCGCATCGTCGTTGGATATGACTCAAATGGCAAGCCTGTAACTGCAGAGCAATTAAGTGGAGCAGGTTCAATGGCAGTAATCATGAGCGAGGCGATCAAGCCAAACTTGTTGCAGACAATTGAAAATACACCGGTGATTGTGCACGCGGGACCGTTTGGCAATATTGCGCATGGCAACTCATCAATTGTTGGTGATTTAATCGGTATTCACTCGGGTGATTATCTAATTACTGAGGCTGGTTTCGGCGCCGACATGGGTGCAGAAAAGTTCTTCAACATCAAGTGTCGTGCATCGGGTCTTGTGCCAGATGCGGCTGTATTGGTCGCCACTGTTCGTGCGCTCAAAGCTCACTCAGGAAAATACAAGATTGTCGCGGGCAAAGCTTTGCCTGAAGATCTCTTGAAAGAAAATCCAGATGATGTTATTGCTGGAGCCGCAAACTTGGTTAAGCAAATTGAGAATGTTAAAGCTCACGGTGTTTCACCAGTCGTGGCGATTAACGGGTTTCCGACTGATCACAAATCTGAGCATGACGCAATTCGCAAAATTGCCGAAGATGCCGGCGCTCGAGTTGCAGTTTGTACACACTTCGCCGATGGTGGTGCGGGTGCAACCGATCTTGCCAAAGCAGTAGTCGAAGCATGTAACGACAAGAACAATTTTCATTTCTTGTACCCAGATGAAGCATCTCTCAAAGAAAAAATCGAGAAAATCGCAACAACAATTTACGGTGCAGCAAAAGTTGAATACACAGGTCTCGCCAATAAGCAGATCAAGACGTATACCGACAACGGCTTTGCTAAATTGCCGATTTGTGTTGCAAAAACCCACTTGTCAATTTCGGGTGATGCTTCCTTGCGTGGCGCACCAACTGGTCACACACTTAATGTGCGCGAAGTGCGAGCATCAATCGGCGCGGGTTTCATTTATCCAATTTGTGGAGACATGCGCACGATGCCAGGACTCGGAACAAAGCCGGCCGCAGCGATTATCGACTTCGATGCGAACGGCGAAATCGTCGGCTTGTCATGACCCAAGTTGCTGCGCGAACCGCCGGCGGGGCAATTTTGCTCGACGGCGTTCAATTGCGGGATGAAACTGTCGCGAAAATCAAAGCGTCAATCAACCAAGCAGGAAACCCGAAGATTTGTTTGGCAACCGTGCTCGTTGGCGACGATGCGCCGAGTCATATCTATGTCAAGAGCAAGCACCAAAAAGCACAAGAAGCTGGCATGGTTTCGAAGGGCATCAATTTGCCAGAGAATTCAACACAAGCAGAAGTTGAACAAACCGTTGCGACTTTGGTTGCAGACAAGCAAGTGCACGGAATCTTGGTTCAGTTGCCATTGCCAAAGCACATCGACACTGAAGCTGTGCTTAGTTTGCTGCCAATCGAAAAAGATGTTGATGGTCTGACAGAGAAGTCGCTCGGGCGACTTGTGCGCGGCTTACCAGGCCATGTGCCATGCACTCCACTTGGTGTAGTGCGTTTGCTTGAGCGCCACAATATTCAAACTGTCGGCAAGCGCGTGACTGTTATCGGCAGGTCGGCACTTGTTGGCTTGCCACAAATGTTGTTGCTCGTACGTCGTGGTGCTGATGCAACCGTCACGATCGCGCACAAATCAACTACCGACATGATTGAAGTTTGTCGAGAGTCAGACATTATCGTCGCAGCAGCCGGTGCCGCGCGAATGGTTACTGCGGCGCACGTTAAGCCTGGTGCAACTGTTATCGATGTCGGCGTATCACGAATCAACGGCAAAATTGTTGGTGATGTTGATTTTGAGGCAGTTCAAGCAATCGCCGGCGCAATCACTCCGATGCCAGGCGGCACTGGCCCAATGACGATTGCATGTTTGCTCGAGAACACACTTGAATCCGCGCGAATGCTTGGAGACTTCTGAAGAAATCTTCAGCCGTTTACGATTTCATAATCGTGGGTGGTGGGTCGGCTGGCTCAGCGTTAGCAAATCGACTTAGCGCTAATCCAAAAAATAAAGTACTCGTACTTGAAGCAGGTCGTCCTGATTACTGGTGGGATGTTTTTATTCACATGCCTGCAGCGTTGACGTTTCCAATTGGCAGTCGTTTTTACGATTGGCTTTACGTATCAGAGCCAGAACCACACATGAACAACCGTCGAGTGACTCAGGGTCGAGGCAAAGTTCTTGGCGGATCTTCAAGTATCAACGGCATGATTTTTCAGCGTGGTAATCCACTTGACTATCAACGATGGGCGAGTGACCCTGGTATGTCTACTTGGGATTACGCGCACTGCTTGCCATATTTCAAGCGTCTTGAAAATTGTTTAGCAGCCACTAGTGATGACGAATATCGTGGTCACGGCGGACCGCTCGTACAAGAGCGAGGCCCAGTTAAGAATCCATTGTTCGGCGCATTCTTTGAGGCAGTTCAACAGGCAGGTCACGAACTCACCACAGACGTAAACGGTTTCAAGCAAGAAGGTTTTGCCGCGTTCGACCGCAATGTTCGTCGTGGTAGACGACTTAGTGCCGCTCGTGCGTACTTGCATCCAGTGATGCACCGTAAAAATCTCACTGTTAAGTGTCGAGCATTAGTTACGAAATTGATAATTGAAGACAAAAAAGTTACTGGTGTGAATTTTGAGTTACCGTTCGGCCGCAAGCGAACTGTTTCTGCTCGTGAAGTTATTTTGTGTGGCGGGTCTTTCAATTCGCCTCAGTTGTTGCAAGTCTCGGGTATCGGCAACTCCGAACTTTTGAAAAGTGTCGGTGTCGAACCGGTGCATCATCTGCCTGGTGTTGGTGAAAACTTACAAGATCACCTTGAGGTTTATGTTCAACACTCATGCAAACAACCAGTCTCACTAAATCCGAATCTCAAGTTGCACAAGCGACCATGGATCGGCTTGCAATGGTTATTTCGACGTGGCCCGGGTGCATCAAATCATTTTGAAGGTGGAGGGTTTATCCGCGGCAACGAATCCTTCAAATATCCGAACTTAATGTTTCACTTTTTACCAATCGCTGTGAGATATGACGGTACAGCACCAGCTGGCGGACATGGATATCAAGTTCACATAGGGCCAATGTATTCAAATTCGCGAGGCTCAGTTCGAATTAAATCGCCAGACGTTCGTGTTAAACCTGAGTTACGACTTAATTATTTGTCAACACCAGAAGATCGCCAAGAGTGGGTTGAGGCAATCGCCGCCGCGAGAAAGATTCTCGCCCAACCATCGTTTAATACGTTTGACGGGGGCGAAATTTCACCAGGACCAGCCGTTAGATCAGATGAAGAGATTATCGAGTGGGTTCGCCGTGACGGCGAGACGGCATACCATCCGTCCTGCACTTGTCGCATGGGCACAGATGAGATGTCGGTTATTGACCCATTGACAATGCGAGTGCGGGGATTGACTGGCATTCGAGTGGTCGATGCTTCGGTGATGCCTTATGTCACTAACGGCAACATTTACGCACCGACGATGATGATTGCCGAAAAAGCCGCCGACATAATTCTTGATAATCCGCCATTAACTTCGCAGACGGTCAAGTTCTTCAGTCACTCAAACTGATAGCGTTTCAATCCGTTGTACTGAGCGATCTCAGTAAACGTAGAGAACCCCCACTTAACTAAACATCTATGAAACTTAAATTGGAGCAGTTGTGAGCAACGAAGAATTCGAAGATATCGACCTCGCGCAATTATCAGACGACGATCTAACTGCGCAGATGCACGACGACCTTTACGACGGTCTCGGACCAGAAATTATTGAAGGTACAACTATTTTGCTTGATCGCGGTTGGCCACCAACAAAAGTTTTACAAGATGCACTGGTTGAGGGTATGAGAATTGTTGGTATCGACTTTCGCGATGGCATTTTGTTCGTGCCCGAAGTTTTGCTTTCTGCAAACGCAATGAAAGGTGGAATGGCAATTTTGCGACCACTCCTTGCTGAGACTGGTGCAGAGTCGGTCGGCAAAGTTGTTATCGGTACTGTTAAAGGCGATATTCACGACATCGGCAAGAACTTGGTTGCGATGATGATGGAGGGCGCTGGTTTCGAAGTAGTTGATCTTGGTATCAATACTGATGTAAACAAATATCTTGCAGCGCTTGAAGAACACAAGCCAGACATTCTCGGAATGTCGGCGCTACTAACGACGACGATGCCTTACATGAAAGTCGTTGTTGACACGATGAAAGAAAAAGGCATTCGAGATAAATACATCATTTTGGTTGGTGGTGCACCGTTGAACGAAGAGTTCAGTGTTGCTGTTGGCGCAGATGCATATTGTCGAGATGCTGCAGTGGCATCAGAAACTGCAAAGCAACTAGTCGGAGCTCGTCGTTTGCGAAATGCCGAACCACCTGGCCCATCAGTCGCTTAAGTTTTAGTTTGCGATGTCTTCTGACACGCGCCCATTAATAATTGCTTGTGGTGCATTAGCTACAGAACTTCGCGCTGTGCTTCGGGCCTCGGGTGTTGAAGACAGAATTGAAGTCAAGTATCTGCCGGCAAATCTACATAACCGCCCTGAAAACATCACGCCACAAGTTGCCGACCTGCTTGAGCAGAACAGTGCGCGAGCAACCTTCGTGGCGTATGCAGACTGTGGCACAGGTGGTCATTTAGATCTGCTTCTTAAAAAGTATCCAGCAGTCAGTCGCTTGCCAGGCGCGCATTGTTATGAATTTTTTGCCGGTACTGCTGATTTCTTAAATGCACATGATGAAGAACCAGGAACTTTCTACTTGACAGATTTTCTTGCCAAGCATTTTGACGCGCTCGTATGGCAAGGTCTTGGTTTAGAAGATCACCCAGAACTGCTTAGTGCTTATTTTGGCAACTATCGTCGTGTCGTGCTGTTCTCTCAAACCGTCGACCAAGATATTGTGAGCGCTGGGCAAGATGCCGCACAGAGACTTGGTCTGTCGTTCGAGCATCGCCATGTCGGCTTAAAACATTTTGCTGATGCGATTCCAGTTCTTTATAAATCGATTAGCAAACTAAACGAAACAAAGGGAGAATAACTAATGCCACGAGGAAGCAATGAAGTGATTGTCATTATGTGGCGCGATATACCTGCGCAAGTAAATGCTCAAGCTGGTCGAGAACGCAAACAAGTGCAACTCTCAGATAAGTTTCAACGAGCGATTGATCGCGCGAAGCGCAAGGCGCATATTTATACCGCCGACGAAGATATAGCCCAATGGCGCAGAATTAGTTTGCCATTAGTCGGAGACCTCACCGAAGCGGCTCAGCGTGAAGCCGATCGTCTTGACGGTGAATATTCGCGTGAGCGACTCGGGCGTCTGGCATTTGCTGGTGGTTTTGAAGCCAATGTCGACAATTCGGCAATTAGTGTTAAAGAACTCTTGGCTTTAGAAGAGCTTGAAGAAAACGAATAGAGAGAGAAAATTTATGACAGACACAGTACTTTCATCAGCAACTAAAGAAGTTGTAATTGGTTTCGGCCGTCCGTTTGTAATGATCGGCGAACGAATCAACCCGACTGGTCGCAAACTTCTCGCCGCCGAAATGAAAGAGGGCAACTTCAGTCGAGTCGAATCTGATGCGCTAGCACAAGTAGTTGCAGGCGCGCACATGTTGGATGTCAATGCCGGTATTCCTTTGGCTGATGAGCCAGCACTGTTGGCTAAAGCAATTCAGCTCGTGCAGTCGATAACTGATGTGCCGTTGTCAATTGACTCGTCGATCATCGAGGCACTTGAAGCTGGACTTTCCGTATATAAGGGTAAGGCTCTTGTTAATTCTGTAACTGGCGAAGAAGCCAATCTTGAACGTGTATTGCCACTCGTGGCGAAATACGGTGCTGCTGTTGTGGCGATTTCAAATGATGAAACCGGAATCAGTATGGATCCTGATGAGCGTTTCGCTGTCGCAAAAAAAATCGTCAATCACGCCGCCGATTACGGCATCCCGGCGTGCGATGTCGTGGTTGACCCGTTAGTGATGCCAATCGGTGCAATGGGCGATGCTGGTCGTACCGCATTTAAAATCATCCGTCGTTTGCGCGAAGAACTCAAAGTGAATACCACATGTGGTGCGTCTAATGTGAGTTTTGGTATTCCGTCTCGTAATAACATCACAGGCACATTTTTGGCGATGGCGATTGGCGCTGGAATGACTTCGGCAATTATGAACCCAATGCATCCAGAAGTAAAGACACTTGTGATGGCGGCAGACGTGCTTGTTGGTAACGACGAGAACTGCTCAGCTTGGATTCGTGCGAATCGTGACCCGAACGAAGTCAGTGCCGATCGTGCTGCTCGTAATAGTCGCGGTCGACGCAAGACCGAATAAGTCGCAATGCAGCGACGAGTTGTCTTTACCCCATCGGGGCTTGACGGTCTAGTTGAAGACGGCGTGACCGTTCTTGAAGCCGCCCGACAACTTGGCGCAGATATTGACTCTGTTTGCGGTGGCCGCGGAATCTGCGGTCGATGTCAGATAACCCCCTCAACTGGTGTTTTTGCTAAATGGGGCGTCACTGTCACTGAATCTGCGTTATCGAGTTTTGCTGAAACAGAAACTAACTACCGTGCGAAGCGTGCTCTAGTTGCCGGTAATCGTCTTGGTTGCGCGGCTCGAATCTGTGGCGATGTTGTCATCGATGTACCTGCAATAAGTCAAGTGCATAAGCAAATCGTTCGAAAGGATTTAGATCTCGAGCCGATAACTGTTGACCCGAGTTTCAGTCTGTATTACCTGACGATTCCAGAAGCGCAGCTCGGCGACTCTGTCAGTGCCGCTGATGCACTCGCTAACGCAGTTGCTAAACAACACAAAGTTAATGCGCCGCAAGTCGCACGTCGCGCGCTCAGCACGTTGCATTCGGCGATGGCTAAATCAGATGGCGAAGTAACAGTCGCAGTTCGCCATACCGAGAATCTTGACCAGATAGTTGCGGCGTGGCCTGGTTTTGTAGACGCTGCATACGGCATCGCAGTTGATGTTGGTTCAACCACTGTCGCTGGCCATTTGTGTGAACTTTTAACTGGCGAAATTATTGGTAGTTACGGATTAATGAATCCGCAAATTCGTTTTGGCGAAGACTTAATGAGTCGCGTGTCATATGTGATGATGAACCCGGGTGGTGACGTCGAACTCACTAAAGCGATTAGAACTTCGCTCGATGATCTCGTTGGCAATCTTGTTGCAAATGCAGAAATTTCTCGTTCAAGTGTTTTGGAAATCACAATTGTTGGCAATCCAATCATGCATCACATCGTGCTTGGCATCGACCCAACACCTCTGGGTATGGCGCCATTCGTTTTAGCAACAAACGAATCGGTCAGTGGTTGGGCTAATGAACTTGATCTCGATTTGCCGAACGCCAGTTATTACGTTGGTCCATGTATTGCAGGTCATGTTGGTGCAGATACAGCGGCAGCGATTCTTGCCGAAGGCCCTCATCGTTCAACCGAGATGCAACTGTTAGTTGATATCGGCACGAATGCCGAAATTGTTCTTGGTAATACTGCGCATCAATTTGCCGCATCAAGCCCAACTGGGCCTGCTTTTGAAGGTGCTCAAATTAGCGCTGGTCAGCGTGCAACTGCCGGCGCAATCGAACACGTTCGCATCGATCGCCAGACACTCGAGCCACGCATAAAAGTTATTGGTTCATCGTTATGGAGCGACGAACCAGGTTTTGCAGAATCACTTGGTGATACAGCAATCACTGGTATCTGTGGCTCTGGAATTATTGAAGTCATCGGCGAAATGTATCTAAGCGGAATCATTGACACTGACGGTGTCGTGCGCGGCGAACTTGCCGCAAAATCAAATCGCATCGTTGCAGATGATCGTACTTTTTCGTATCTATTTTATGAAAAAGATGAAACTAAGTTGTATGTAACTCAAAATGATGTGCGTGCGATTCAATTAGCGAAGGCCGCTTTACGCGCTGGTATTGATTTGCTGGTTGAACATGCTGGTTCACCAGTCGTGCATGACATTCGACTAGCTGGCGCGTTTGGTGCGCATATTGATCCGGTTTATGCGATGGTGCTTGGACTCGTGCCAGATTGTCCTGTTGCTGGTGTTCGTTCTGTTGGTAATGCGGCTGGCGCTGGGGCAGTGCAGTCACTACTTTCCAGAAAATTGCGATATGAAATGGAGTCAACTGTCCGCGGTGTCACAAAAATTGAAACCGCCACAGAGCCTCGGTTTCAGCAACTCTTCGTTGAAGCAATGGCATTTCCACATAAAACAGCGCTGACACCAAATCTTGCGACAGTTATTGATTTGCCAGAAAGAACTGAAAACTCGTTAGATAGTTCGGGCCGATCCGGTCGTCGTCGCCGTTCAACTGGCGGCGTGGCAGACTAGAACACATGACTGACGTAGATCGCACAAAACGTTCGGGTGGGCGAGCAGGTCGGCAGACCATGCGTTCGTCGCATGAGCCTGGGCGAGACGCGTTCATCACTAGGTTGATCAAGCCGTACGAATTGGTTTCTGATGAAGGTCTTGAAATCATTGAACACAACGCGGACACAATTCTCGAAGAAGTTGGTATCGAAGTTCGTGATTACCCATCGGCAATCGCGAGGTTCAAAGATGCAGGTGCAGATGTAACTGGCACTCGAGTGAGATTTCCGCGTGGTATGTGTCGCAAAATAGTTTCTGCAACTGCCCCAAGTATTTACACACAGCATGCGCGTAACCCTCTAAACAATGTACAAATTGGCGGTAATGCAACTGTGTTCGCGCCAAATTATGGCTCACCATTTGCATACGACATCGATAACGGACGACGATATGCGACGATTACTGATTTTCAGAATTTCGTAAAGCTCGCGTACATGTCACCGCGTATGCATCATTCGGGCGGAACAGTTTGCGAGCCAGTTGATATTCCGGTTAGCAAGCGTCACCTTGACATGGTTTACGCGCACATCAAATACAGCGACAAAGGTTTCATGGGTTCGGTCACTGCAGGTGAGCGTGCGCAAGACAGCGTCGAACTAGCGCGAATTGGTTTCGGCGGCGACTTGCAAGATCGAACTGTGATGACGAGTTTGATTAACGCATCTTCGCCTCTCGTTTGGGACGCTTCAATGCTCGCATCGGCCGAGGTGTATGCAATAAATAATCAGGCAACGATCATTACTCCATTTATCTTGGCAGGAGCAATGGCTCCATCCACTTCTGCAGGTGTTGCTACACAAACTCTTGCCGAGGCACTCGCTGGTATGACGTTCACACAACTCGTACGCCCGGGTGCGCCAGTGATCATGGGTTCGTTTGCGTCATCGATGTCAATGCAAACTGGTGCACCAACTTTTGGTACCCCAGAACCAGCGATCGTTTTGTACACGATGGCTTCGCTCGCGCGTCGACTTGGTGTGCCTTTTAGGTCGGGCGGTTCATTAACAGCGTCTAAATTGCCTGATGCCCAAGCGGCTTACGAAAGTGCGGCAACTTTGATTCCGACTTTGATGGCTGGTACGAATTTTGTTCTACACGCGGCAGGTTGGCTTGAGGGCGGTTTGGCGATTGGTTACGAGAAATTTATTTTGGATGACGATCAACTTGGAATGATGGCAACTTTTGCAAAAGGTCTAGATGTTTCACCGAACGGTCAGGCGCTTGATGCGATTCGTGAAAATCCCCCGGGCAATCACTTTCTTGGTACCGCGCATACTTTGGCGAATTTTGAATCTGCGTTCTATCGCTCGACGACTTCAGACAACTCAAGTTTCGAGCAGTGGCTCGAAGACGGTGGCGAAGACTCGGCGAAGCGGGCAAATAAGATTTGGAAGGAGCGGCTTGCAAGTTACGTCGCTCCACTACTTGACGAAGCGATAGACGAAGAACTTAAAGAATACATTGCAAAGCGAAAGAGCGAGTTGCCAGATACTTTTGCCTAAGTTCAAATTTGTCACTCAGCAAAGTCAACGATTAATGAACTTTTGCCTCTAGCATTGCGACAATGTCAATTTTCTCACGCCTAAAAAAGTCATCCACCGAAATCAGCCCAGCTGTAAAAAACCTCGTTAGTAGTATGCGCTACGAGCTCATACCGATGAAGAGTATCGAGCAAGCAATATTAGATTTACCAACTGGTGCGCCTGTCTCGGTGACATGTTCGCCGGTAAAAGGTATCTCTGCAACGCAAGAAATCTCTGCGCGACTTATCGCTTCTGGCCATGAAGTCGTGCCACATTTTGCGGCGAGACTTGTAGAGTCGCGCGAACATGTTCAGAAACTAGCAACATGGGTGCGCGAGCAAGGCATCAAAGAAGTTTTTTTGATCGCAGGTGATGCTGAAAAGCCTGCTGGGCCTTATACAGATGGCATTGAACTTTTGCGCGACTTTCTTGACAGCAATAGTGGTGTGTCGCGAGTTGGTTTCGGTAGTTACCCAGACGGACACGCTTTCATCAGTCGCGAAGCATTGAGTACAGCACTATATGACAAGCAAAAGTTATTGGAAGAGGCTGGCGTTCAAGGCCTTGCGTCGACACAGATGTGTTTTGATGTTGCTCAAATTAGACAGTGGATTAAAACAGAACGTGATAACGGCTTCTCAGTACCAATTCAACTTGGTGTACCAGGAGTAGTAGATCGTACGCGGCTGATGAGCCTCGGTGTTCGAGTTGGTGTTGGCGCGTCAATGCGTTATCTCAGCAAGAATAAAGCGTCAATCATGAAGATGCTTTCCCCAGGTGGTTACGATCCAACAGAGTTAGTTGCCGGTCTGGCAAAAGATTCACAGTCTCTGAACATCGTTGGCTTGCATTCGTTTACATTCAACAGTGTTGCCGACACAGCGGCATGGCAGCGAGAAATTCTCGCGACAAAATGAAAACCGATGTAGTAGTAATCGGCGCTGGCGTAATCGGTGGTGCGGTTGCCCTAGAACTAGCTAAGGCTGGCCGATCTGTTGTAATCGTAGACAAAGGTTCAGCAGCGGGTGCTGGCTCAACATCGGCTTCGTCGGCGATCATTCGGTTCAGTTATTCAACCCATGACGCAGTGTTGATGGCCTGGGAGTCAGCTTCAATCTGGGAAAACTGGGCGGATTATCTTGGCGCCATTGACCCGAATGGTATGGCGAAATTTATTCGCACCGGGTATTTGGTTTATCGTACGGCGGGCTACGACGGTGAATCAGTTCGTGTGATTTGGGATGACTTGAAAATTCCGTATGAAATTCTGAGCGCTGATCAATTGCGCAAGAAGTTTCCGGCCCTTGATGCCA
>JBILAG010000076.1:0-9319 GCA_044354345.1 Ilumatobacteraceae bacterium
ATGAATGAAGCATTAGTTAAGACAGTTACAAAAAATGAAGTCTTAGAAATCATTCGAGTTCTTGGGTATCAAGCGATACCCAAGAACGACGAAGAGTTCGGTGAGGTTATTTTCTCATCAAGCGATGGCATCTGCTGGAATATCTACCTCGGTCACTTTGGCCCATTTTTTGAAGAAATAATTATCACACTATTCAGTACAACAAAAACTACACCGTTTGAAAATATCAATATTTGGAATCAGAATAATTTTTCTCTCGCGAGTCTAGAAATTGATAACGAAACCAATCAAGTTGTAAGAAGACCAGACGGGACATACTCAGTGGCTTTTTCGACCAGAATCAATCTAGAAGGTGGAGTAACAATTGATCACATCCATTCTCGGTTTTACGAGTGGATTCGCGAGGTGACTCAACTAGCAACTCTGAAGGACTTCATATTTCTAGCCCCATCAAAAGTCATCGATTGTTGGGGTTAATTAGAAATGCTACAACGCCCTTCAAATTTAATTGAGTCTGGCATAGCCAGACATGTTGAGACAGAGAACGAAGTCATAGGTGTTCTCAATTCTCGTGCTTCTTATAGTGAGCTACTTGACTGCGTACAAGCGGCGAAAAGGCTTGGGGCATGGAACCTCCGACGTATGGCAGCTGAGCGTTTAGTTGACGGCCTAAATGTCGTGGGTCGTCGCAGTCGTGTCGATATTGAAATGGCCGCCAACAACATTGTTTTCAGCATTTTTGCTGAAGCAAAAGATACTGACTCTCTAAACACTTGTGCCATTAAGTGCGACAATTATCTATCTGGCTTTGAAAAGAAGTATCCAAATTTAGGCGAAATTAATAAACGCTTAGATGCTGCGTTTAAGCCATTAGTTGACAATTTACTAATCCTTTTGACCGACGATGATGTCCGCTCTTTGATACAAATATCAAGTATTTTGCGCCGCCTTGAACGATCTGACCTTGCTATAACTTTCTCAAGAAGAGCACTATCGCAAGACAAAGTCAACACTGTGGCGATGACAACTCTAGGCGCAGCTCTTATAGATGTTTTAGAAAATCAAGAAGCTCTAGATGTCTTAACTCAATCTTTAGAACTCAATCCAAAAAGTGTGAAAGCTATGTTGGCAACAAGCCGGTGCCACCAGGAAATGGGTCACTTTGACAAATCGATATCAATTGCAAAAACAGCTTTCGGACTGCAACCCGAATCGCTACCAACAGCTCATCGACTAATCTCTGCAGCTGTAGCGTCCAAAGACTCACAGGCATATAAAGATGCAGCGAGCGTCATATTGAGCAATCCAAAGAGTTCAATAACTGACGAAAGATGGGTCCAGGTGCTTGCTGGTCTAGTTTTTTGTGAGCTAGGCAACTTTTCTCAGGCTCGGAAAATTTATGATGACATCGCCAAGTCAAAACCCACTGGGGTTATAGGTAAGAAGCTTTGGCAATTGAAACTCAGACTGAATTCGGCTCCAAAAATGTCTTGTGAGGTTTAGGCGAGTTTTAATTCAACTTTCCCTTCGACAGGCAGTTTTCTTCTCGAAAAAATTAGAAGTTCTGCTGAAATCTAACCCTGCAACACCCGACATATATAGTGTCTTCTGTAATCATCCAGACGATCTGAGGGGCTTGGCCCGTTGAAGATCACCAACCGATTTCAAGTCGGTGGTAACGCCAAGTTCGATGAAAGGAAGAATAATGAGTGACCATAACCCGAATGACCGTGTGTATGTTCGCGTGCCTAAGCCATTAGATGAGATGACACCAGAAGAGATACATGAGTTCGCCGAAGAGACTTACGAACAGATCATGAAACTTATGCGCGGCGGCGAAGACACTGATGAAAAGTAATTTATCCACCAACAGAAAGCAGGTCTAATGAAAGTGATTAGCGCAATAACTCTTGATGAGTTGACAGATGTTTTGATGAATCTCGTCGAAGACGATCAACTCGATTTTGAGTACGAAGTCAACGACCACGTTGAAATGGGCTATGTACAAATTCATTGCAAAGTGTTTGATTTAGAGTTTTTTATAGGGATGCTTGGCGACGGGCCTTTCTATGAAGATCTGTTGTTTACTGCCTACTTCGGTGCATATCTCGACCCAGAGGTCTTGTGCACCGAATTCAATAACCGACATAAGTTCGCATCGGCGGTGCCATCGACGGTCGAGTCAGATGATGGCAATGACGAAGACGACTGCCAAATAATTGAGGTAGAAAAGCTCGTGATACTTACAGGCGGCGTTACCGACAAGCATCTTGAAGCAACTATCAGTCTCTGGACCGGAATGCTGATTCACGCCGAACAACTATTTGAAGGCCCGACCGTTGAAGCCACCGATGGCGACGAGCCTGACTGACCCGACTACCCCGCATCTGCGATCTGATACATATATATAGGTATAGGTCGGCTAGGCGCAGAAGCTCAATGATTAAAAGTCTCTAAACTGACGGTTATGACAATCACGATGTATGGCGCCGATTGGTGCGGAGACTGTGTGCGAGCCAAGAAGTTCTTCGCCGATAACAATGTCGACTTTCAGTGGATTGACCTTGAAAGAGATGAGAACAAGCAATTCGGTGAGGCAGAAGTTCTGCGACGCAACAACGGGCAAAAATCTATCCCCGTAATTGTGTTTGATGACGACTCGCATCTGACCGAACCGACGAATGCTCAACTCGCCGAGAAACTTGGGTTGGCGAAATGACGGTCGATTACGCGAAGACTCTGACTGCGGCCGAGCGTGTGATCACCACTAGTGACGGCACAAAAATCAGCACCATAACTATGGGTTCGGGCACACCGATTGTGCTGGCCCACGGTTTTTCAGGCGATATGCACGGCTGGAATCTCGTTGCCGATGAACTTGTTGCTCGCGGATACCAGGTAATCGCTTTCGACCAGCGCGGTCATGGTCGCAGCACTATTGGTGCAAACGGTCTGGGGTCGCGACAAATGGTTGACGACTATCTCGCGGTGTTGCGCGAATACGACGTGAGCAATGGTGTGCTTGTCGGTCACAGTATGGGCGGCTTTATTGCGATTCGCGCGCTCATCGAACAGCCGACGGCGATTGCATCTCACCTGCGCGGATGTCTGTTGATGGCGACGTTCGCCGGTGATGTCAATCGCAAGAATTTACAGAACCGAGTGCAGATTCCGTTGATTAAGTCGAGCATTAGTAGCAAACTAATTCGCAACCGTGTGATGATGACAATTTTGGCCAAGTCGCTGCTCGGCGATTACAAAGACAAAGACATGATCAGCACGATGGTTGATGGATTTCTTGAAAGTGATCTAAAACCACTTGTGCCGATACTTACCGCGTTCGTCGATGAAGACCACTATGGCCAACTAGGCAAAGTTTCGTTGCCGTGCACGATTATTGTCGGCACGAAAGATAAAACCACACCGCCGTTTCACACCGACGACCTTCACGCTGGCATCAAAAATTCGAAACTCGTGCGTGTCGCTGGCAAAGGCCACATGCTCAACTGGGAAGCCCCCGTCGCCCTTGTCGACGAAATCATCGCCCTCGCGAATTAGCGCGCGTGAAAGGGCGAGAGCGAGTCAGCGGTAGGCATCTTTTCTTGCTGTGATAGTTAGCAGCACCGCCTCACCGTCGACCAGTTGGTAGATCATCCGATGAGACCTGCCGAGGCGCGCTGATCTCTTGCCCTCAAGAGGACCCATAAGTTTCTTGCCAAGCGCCGGCTCTTTATCAAGTCGAAGAATTATTTCTCTTGCCTTACTAGCTAGCGCCTGAGGAAGTGCATCCAAATCTTTTTGAGCACGTTTCGTGAGTTTGGGCATGGCGAATCATCTCAAGACTTCAATGTCGCCAGCCTCGAGATCTGACTCAGCCTCTGCAAGTGCAGACATGGTCTCAGCGTCAGACAAAATGTTGAGAGTCTCAATTAAAGATTCGTATTCGTCGTAGCTAATGACTACCGCCATTGGACGTCCGTGTTTGGTGATCACTAAATCTGCGCCCGTTGTTGCAACGTCGTCAACGATTTCGCTGAGCCGTTCTCGCGCCTCACTGAGAGGTGCAGTCGTTTGGGTGCGAAGTAGTTGAGCATTTTCAGTCATAACCGAATTGTACAGACTTTTGTACAATTTGTAACCCTTTGTTAGCCAGAGAACTTATACCTATATATATGTATGCAAAGCGTCAGGCGATGCAAAGATACCTAAACATAGCTATTTGCTGATTTTGACTCTGTCGCCATTTGCATCACGAGCCAGCACCTCAATAGTGACACCATTCGTAACGATTTTTTCGCCTGCCCGCAGAGCAGCATCTTTAAAGTTGGTAGCCACAGAACCAGGACGGCGCTGTACATTCCAGCCACCCTTCTGGCTCGCTATTTTCATGTCGACGGTATAAATCAATACTCCCTCGTTACTGCTATCCATCACATCGAATCCTTCATTGCGGCGCGATTCTACGACAACGATTTTTGTGTTAGAAATTTTAATTACGACTGATTTCGTCAGCGTATTATTTCTTTCTATCGGATCAAGCAATATCTCGCTTCCTGTGCTGGTGATATTCGATGCATCTAGGCATATCACTTGTGAGTCAGACAACCAGTCAAGCAAGTATCGGTTCCAACTATTCAACTCAATAACACCTCGCGAGAATGCTTCTGACATCAAATCCCATTGGCCATATGTCGCGGTGTCAGTTGTATACAAATCATGAAGCCCGAACAAGTGACCGGTTTCGTGTGAAATCCATTTCCATGCCCCACCTATCTGCCAAGCATCGGCGCCTGATAGTGAGATGTTCATAACTGGACCATCGTTAGTTGTTAAACCATTATTTGGAAGCATCGGTCCAGCGGGTCCATATGCAATTGAACTCGAAGGGATTTCTTTTGGGCTCAAGACATACACGACATCGAATAAAGAAAAATCAACAAGTGGGTCGGCCGTTTTTAATGCCAATTTCCAGTATCCCGATGCATCACCTTCGCCCCATTTGCCTAAGGCATGGTACGAAGATGAGACAGGCATTCTGACCCATGATCTAAGAGTCGTAAATTCAAACTTAACTCGATTCGCCGATACATGAAAATAATATTCATTCATACCATCAGTCATTTCGGCGAAAACGTTTTCAGGATTGCCGTTACCTGGAACGTCTGCAAAATCAACTGGAATAATTAAAGCTCGGATCACCCCGTTGCTTGGCAAACGACCAGTTGCCTTCGGAAAACCAACCTGAAGAGAACGGTCATTAGTTTGATCCAATAGTTGGCAACTTGTTCGTTGGGTGAATGTCGGGGTCGTGGCCAATTTGTCAACAGTGACCGTGAAATATCCTTCGCTATTCGCTTTCAAATCATCCATCGCGAAAACACCCGATGAATTTACAGTTGCCGAGTAGCGCTTTCTCGTATACGACGTGGATGGCTCAACCACATCAATCGTGTAATCACCCTGTGGCCAATTCGCATAGAAACTTCCATCCGAGTTACTCGCCGCGTGTTTCCAACTTGCAGACCCCGACATATAGAAGATGCCCCGTGAACCAATCGCAGTATTTGTTGAGTCTGGGTTGTATATCCAGAACTTAACGTTTGAGCCGCTCGGTGCGGCTGTAACCGACTTTGGCAGTTCAAAACTCGTCTGCTTGTATTGTTCGAGACTGCCTGCACCACCGCTGTATAAATTAATTCCTTTGCTTGGTTTAGTCTGTCGGCCTGGAATAGTTGTAGTAGTCGTCGTCGTAGTAGTCGTAGTAGCAATTGTCGCGGTAGCCGGCAAAGCACCCGAGTCTGTCGCTTTTTTCCAAACAAGCTTTTTCCCGGATGCAACGCAGACATATTTTGTCAACTTCACTGTTTTTGCTAAGCCGATTTTCTTGCAACTGCTCGCAGACGTAAAGGCATTAGTAGGAATTGCGGGGAAAACTGCTAGCAAGACAATCGCTATTGAAATTTTCAGTGGTCGCGAAACGATGCCTTAATCGTAGTTCTGAACCTCAACTGGGTCATAATGCTTACCGTGCAACACCCTGTAGTTAAAACTACTCAATGAACTTATTTGCCCTAATTTCGGTAGCGCTGCGAAACTCAGAGGTTATTTTCTGCGCGCTTACTGTTGGGTTCGTCATCGGGTTCTTTGCGATGGATATCTAGCGATACTGACAACTAGCGATGATCGCTTCTGATCCGCATGGCTTCTAATCCACGCAGCTGCGCCAAATAGTGCCAAATAGAGCCAAGTTATTTCAAATAAGAGGAGGCAGTGTGACAGGGGTTACTATATGCGAATGAAAAAACTCGCCTTTGTTATTGCAGTCATCGTCGGCCTTGCATCTTGTGGTTCGACCACTTCTCAAGAGTCAGCGAGCGGCCCGAACCCGGCCACTGAATATTGTGTAAGCAAAGGTGGGACGATTGAAGTTGCAAAGGAAGAAATTGGCGAAGTTGCATACTGCGTTCTTGCAAACGGCACTCGCGAAGATGCGTGGGATTACTTTTACAACTCAACACCGATCCCCGGTTGGACACAGACATCATTTTTCGCACCAACTCAAACTGACACGAAAGCAAAAGAAACGTTCACTGGTCGAATTAGTTTTGAAACTACAAAATTAGAGTTAGATGTAAACCCAGCAGACAAGTTTGTTCAGAACCCTTGGTCGTGGTGGGGATTGTTTGATTTCTTAGCCGCAACCGACCCAGCGGGTGCGACATCGTTAATGGAACTTGATGCACAATTGTTTCCGGGTCTTGAGATTGATTTCTTCACTTCACCCGAAGGCGACCTCGTGCCAGTGCAACGCGACATTATTCGCAAGCCACTTGTCGATCGCACCGCTAGCTTCTGGGAGATTATTGCCAGCCCTGGCCGCGTGTGGGCGGCAACTGCAAGTGATGGCAAATATGCAAGTTGGGATAAGGCGGCTTTTCCGTTTTCACTTGTTCAGTCTCAAGAAGGTGAAGCATGGATCGGTCTCGCCACTTTCTATTACAAAGACGGCAAGATTTCAGATACAAAAGTTCAACTCACCTCAGACACTGGTGGCGGATTCATTTTCTGGGATCCAGATTTTGATGTGAATGCTTGGGGTCAGATACCTACGAAGTACACAGCAGACACAGTGGTTGATGAGGCAAAACTTCAAGAATCTTTCGCGACCGAAAAGTCGAACAAAGTTGCGACGAAACCGTTGTCTGAGTTGGGCACCGAGATAGTTGCTGCGGCGGGTGCGCTTGACCCGAAGCCAACATTGAGCGTCGCCGTGATGCAAAATGACGTGCTTTATGTTGACGCAGTCAAGACCCCTTTCGGTGACTACCCGTACCCGCAAGATATGCGCGTCGGAGTTTGGTCGGCGACTAAATCGCTTGTGCCCGGCATGGCCGCGCTGCGACTTGCCGAGAAATATGGTTCAGAGTTTTTAGATACGAAACTTGTTGACTACTTCGAAGTTGGCAAAGAATTCGATTATGTCGACGCAAAATCACAAGCGCGATGGGAGGCTGTAACAATTCAAAATGCGTTGCAGATGTCAACCGGGATGGGAGCCACTGGCTACGACACCAACTGGGATGGCAAGAATGCAAATACTTATCAGTGGGGTTATTCGTACGACCTAGCCGACATGATTCGCTACTACTTCAATGTCACGCCGAACCCTGATGTGACGGGGCCAGGTCAGAAGTTTGCTTACATCGATCAAGATATGTGGATTGCATCTCTTGCGATGGAGCGCTTTCTTCAACAACAAGAAGGGCCGAGTGCGACGCTAATTGATTTGTTGCGCAACGAGGTCTACTCCCCGATCGGTGTCAGCCACTTTGCGTTGGGCACGAACTACACCCCAACTGGTGAACTAGGCAATAGTTACGGTGGATGGGGTGCACTGCCAACAATTGATAGTTTGGCAAAAGCAGGAATGCTTGTCGCCAATGGTGGCAAGAGTGCAGACGGGTCACAGATCTTGAGCAGTGAATTGCTCGGCACGTACACGAAGTCTGCTGATTATCAACTTGCATTCTGGAAGACAAAATCGACTGTTGATGGTGCTGAGATATTTATTCCGACTATGAGTGGAGCCGGAGGAAACAAAGTGTTGTCACTACCAAATAACACTTCGATCGTTGTGCTCGGGCGAGATGACTACAACGCAAGCATCCCTGATGACAAGTTGGCTGCTCTCGTAACCGCCGCGCTCAAACTCGGAAAATAACTATCGGCGGCAACTACCCCGCCAGCTCGTAACCGAAAAGGGCTTTGAGATTCTGCGTCGTACCGTAGGTATGCACATGCCGACGTACAATGATTTAGTGGAGTCCAACCAGAATCCCAACGAAGACTGGCGCGGTGTGGATGTCGGGCAGATACGTAACCAACTCAAGATGAGTGTCGAAGAGCGGGTGCGAGACATGGTCCATGCCGCAAATGTTATGTTGTCAATTGCTGAACACGCACGAGTTGCAAGAGAGCGCATTACGCAAAATGTTTGAGCCGATTCAGATCTGTAAGATTCTGAACGAAGAAAAAGTGGAGTATGTAGTTCTTGGTGGGTTCGCCGCCATCATTCACGGGTCACCACTTCCCACAAAAGACATTGATATTTTGCCCAGTCGAGTGCAGAGCAATCTTGACAATCTTGGTCGTGCGCTTACACGTATGAACGCAAAGATCCGGATTTCAGGTGAACCTATTGCTACCAAAATTGATGGACCTTTCCTAGCGAACATGCCCCATATGCTCAACCTTGTGACCGACTTCGGTGAGTTAGATTTGACATTTACCCCCGCAGGTCGCGCAGGAGACTACGAAGGTTGGAAGTCGAGTGCGACGTTAGAACTTATTGACGAAAACTTGACAGTTGTCGTTGCTTCACTTGACGACATCATCGACTCAAAGCAATCTGCCAACAGAGCCAAAGACCAAATGGCACTGCCGTACTTGGAGTCACTGCGTGATGAATTGCGTCGACAAGCAGATTGAAATAGATGAGATGTCTGATCATTCTCAATATCTCGAATACATCGGTGTGTATAACGCCAACGCCTCAATCTGGGGTGAAGTTTCGTATTGGTTTGGTGCACGCTTCGGTATCAGACATTGTTCTCTTTGTGACGTAACACACGGTTTGTTTCGTGAGCGCGCCGACTGGGTGCAATGCAGCGAGTCACTCGGTGTTTCGTTTTTGACGTATCACCGCGACGATGCACCACAAGATGTACGCGCTGCTGCAAACGGCAACTACCCCGTCGTTCTTGGTCGCACTGCAACGGGAATCAAAGTTGTTCTCAACGATGCACAAATAGAAGCATGC
>JBILAG010000013.1:0-36591 GCA_044354345.1 Ilumatobacteraceae bacterium
GCAAAGCATTCGCGCCGTTGTGCGTGCTGCCGCTTCGCGCGACAATGCCGAAGTCGATGTCGACTTTCTCGACGACTGACGCCCAGACTCCGAAGGGTTTGTTGCATGTTGGTCGCGTAACGCGACCTCACGGTATTCGTGGCGATGTCTACGTTTCTTTTTTTACCGATCGCCCAGAACGCACCAAAATTGGGGCACGTTTTTGGCTACACAATGATTGGATCACCGTAACCAGTGCGCGTCTGCAGCCGAGCAGTTGGCTAATGCACTTTGCCGGTATTGATGATCGAAACGCCGCAGAGCGAATTTCTAAATCAGATTTATACGGCGAGCCAATTGAAGACCAATCGGTTATGTGGGTGCACGAATTGATCGGGGCAGAAGTCGTTGATGTTTCTGGCACTCGTTATGGCAGATGCGTTTCGGTTGTTGACAACCCGGCACATTCGTTGCTTGAGCTTGAGTCTGGTGCACTCGTGCCAGTCGTGTTTATCACCCAGCGATCCAAAGACTTGATCACGATTAATCCGCCTGAAGGGTTATTTGAGCTAGCTGATGAACACGAATAAACCGATGCCGTTTCGCATCGATGTCTTCACGATTTTTCCGAAACTTGTTGACGATTTTTGTAGCGAAAGTCTGCTCGGTCGGGCGCGCCAAGAATCTCTAGTCAATTTACGTTGTCACGACTTGCGTGACTTCGGCGACGAGTCTCGGCGTGTCGACGACGCGCTCTACGGTGGCGGCGCCGGAATGTTATTTCGCCCAGAACCAATTTTTGCTGCCGTTGAAGCCGTTCAGCCGCCGCGGCCATTGCTATTGCTTTCGCCTGGCGGCAAAAAATTTGATCAAGATTACGCCGACCATCTCAGCAAAACTGGTGGTTTTAGTTTGCTATGCGGTCGCTATGAGGGCGTCGACCATCGTGTTGTCGAACACTTAGTCGATGCCGAAATTTCAATTGGCGATGTCGTGCTCGCTGGCGGTGAAGTTGCAGCTTGTCTTGTTATTGAGGCGACAACGCGACTCTTATCTGGGGTTATGGGTAACGAAGTTTCGCCGATTACCGAAAGTTTTGGGGCCGCGCGAATGCTAGAAGAGCCTCATTTCACAAGGCCGGCAGAGTTTCGGGGTTGGGTGGTACCCGAGGTTTTGCGCAACGGCGATCATGCCAAAATAGAGCGCTGGAGGCGCGCTCAGGCGTTACATCGCACGGTTCGGGTTCGTCCAGATCTGATCGAACGTCGTGGTGGCTTGAGTATTGTCGAAAAGAAACTGTTGGAAGAGTTCCCCTGCGTGCCGTATCCTGAAGGACTCTTATGAAAACAACAGACATCGTCGACAAGCAATCACTTCGCACTGATATCCCAAAAATTGGCCCAGGCGATGAAGTAAAAGTTCATGTTCGCGTTGTTGAAAGCGGCAAAGAGCGTGTGCAGATTTTTCAAGGCAACATCATCTCAATTTTTGGATCAGGTATTGCCGAGACCTACACGGTCCGCAAACTTAGCTACGGCGTAGGCGTCGAGCGAACTTTTCCGATGCACAGCCCATCAGTTGCAAAACTCGAAGTGGTCAAGCGTGGTGACGTGCGCCGTGCGAAACTTAATTACTTGCGTGAGCGAACTGGTAAGGCTGCAAAAGTTCGTGAACTTCGCGAAGATCAGTAATTAGTTTTTGCTAGTTAGTTTCGTGCCGATCAAATCGCGTCGCGTACACATTGAATACTGACGACCTCGAACAATTTGAAGCCGAACGTGAGCTTCAACTAGCCCAAGAGTATTCAGATGTCGTTAATTTGTTTAAGTTTGCAGTAGAAACAGATCGCCGGTTTTATCTGGCCAACAATGTTGATGTCAAGGTCATCGCCGAAGGCGTGCGACCGCTACTTGAGGTGACTCTGTCGGACGCATGGGTATGGGATCTTTACCGCAAGAGCCGGTTCGTGCCCCGAGTTCGAGTGATGAGTTTCAAAGATCTGAACATCGAAGAACTTCCACCGCTCGACGTTTAACGCCCCAGCAGCGCGCTGTCGCGCGAATGGCCAGAGCGCGGTGGGCAGAAGATTTAGTCGCGAGATTCTATGAACGCAGCGGTTACGAGATAGTCGCACGCAATTGGCACTGCCGAGAAGGTGAACTAGATGTTGTTGCGATCTTGGTATGCCCTGTTCGCGTGATAATTGCCTTTGTTGAAGTCAAGGCGCGAGCATCAATTAATTATGGTTCACCTTTTGAAGCGGTAACACAAGTTAAACAAAAAAAGTTACGCATTGCGGCGACAAAATTTCTTGCTGCTCATCTTGAATTACGAGGCGAAATTCGATTTGATGTCGTTTCGGTTTTAGGTACGCAATTAGACGTGTTGTACAACGCGTTCTAAAAAGTTAAGAGCGACGATCCCAGCAGGCGTAGTGCCAATGGCGACGGAGGTCTGGTGCGTCGGCAGGCACGCAAACATAGTGTCCCAAGCCTTCATAAATATCTTGATTGCAGCCAGGGCAGATGTACATCTTTAGTGCTTCATACGGTTGCACACGACGAACTTCAACATCGCCGTATAACCCATCCCAAATAGATTTTGACATTTTATTCTCTGTTTAGTTAACCGGCGAATGCCCAGATGATTAGTGCAGCGATTGCGAGCATTGCACTAGCAACGATCAAATAGTCAATCGGGCGAGTGGCTCGTTTGCGGGTCGGGTTGAATCCCATATTGCAAGTATCGTCTATCAAATGGAAACTCTTGGTGTTATGCGCGAAGATTCTGTAGTAACTGTGACAATAAACCAGCCAAAAAAGAAGAATGCCATAGACAGATCAATGTGGGATGGTCTCACCGAGATATTTCGAGAGATCGCCGGTAATTCTGCAGACCGAGTCGTGATAATCACTGGTGCTGGTGGAGATTTTTGTTCGGGTGCAGATCTGAGTGGTCGTGGTGACACAACAGTGCGCAACGAAATCGCTGCGCGAAATGATGTGCATCAACTAGCGGCGATGCGTCGAGTAAATGAAGCCTGTATCGCTCTGCATAAGTTGCCTCAGCCAACAATTGCGAAAGTGCGTGGCGTCGCGGTGGGTGCTGGTTGTAATTTGGCTTTGGGATGTGACTTGGTTGTGGCGGCAGACAACGCGCGGTTCTCTGAGATTTTTGTGCGCCGTGGGCTTTCTCTTGACTTTGGTGGGTCGTGGGTGTTGCCACGTCGAATCGGTTTGCATCGAGCCAAAGAGTTAGCATTTTTTGGAGAAATTATTGGGGCGACTGACGCGTACGAGATGGGATTGGTAAATCGCGTTGTGGCTGATGCCGAAATAGATCAGTTCGTTTACGAGTGGGCGCGCAAACTTGCGGCTGGTCCGCCGATTGCCTTGGCTCAGTCAAAACAACTGCTGAACAATTCTTTGAATCTGACACTCGAACAAGCACTAGATGATGAAGCAGCCGCACAAACAATTAATTTTTCTACTAGCGACACGGCAGAAGCAATGCGCGCGTTTAATGAAAAGCGAGATCCGAAATTTACCGGAAAATAATTTCTGCGCTGGCGATAGTCGCGACGCTTTTAATTTGTAGCTCGCAAATTGTGCGCGCCGCGGCGCCACCCGTTGACGACACGATCCCCGATGAGCAAGGAATTGGCGATGGCGCGATTGACGAGAGTATCCCATTAATTGATCCAACAACCCAAACGACGCTTCCTGCTGGATGTGTGGCCCCACGTGCGGCGATCGCGACATTTCTTGGCGAACTTGTCTCTGCTGATGACGGGGCAGCAATTTATAGCGTCGTGCAAGTGCGTGGTGGTTCGCTTGGTGCGTATGTCAATGCAGGTGCGATTTCAATTCGTTATGCCGAACGCGAGACAAGATTCTTGCAAGTTGGCACTACCTATTTGGTAGGCGCTGGTGGCAGTGAATTGTTTTCAACCCTTGAATCAAAGGTTCGCGCCAAGAAACAACTCTTCGCCGGAGATGCCGTCGTGGGTATCGACGAATCAGACAAGCCTTGCCCAGATATTGAAGATCCAGTTTTGACACTGCTACCTAATGGTCAGCCGATTAACGCTGGGGTGTTCTCATTGTTGCGCAACGGTCGCGGTGGCTTAGTGCGAGCCGCAGTTTTGCCATTACTTTTTGCTTTATTGTTTTTAGTTGGCTTAGCAATAACCAAGAATTTATTTGTCGGCGCCGAAACTATTTCAAAAAAACCTTTTTCTAGACCCAGAGTTTCGTCAGTTAAATCAGTTTCGTCGCGTAAACGAAGCACGCGGCGTAAATAATTTCAGCGCGAGTTAAATGCCTTTGTTGCAGTTTCGCGAATTTGTTGCACAGCATTAGTTAAGCCTTTTGGATCTTTGAATAGCGCGCTACCTGCAACTAAAACATTCGCGCCAGATTTTGCCGCGCCGACAACAGTGTCAAAGCTGATGCCCCCATCCACTTCGACGTTTACTTTGTCGTCAAGGTTTGCGTCTGAAATCATTTTTCGGACTTGGGCAATTTTTGGCTCCATAGTCTGAATGTATTTCTGACCACCAAAACCTGGCCGAACCGTCATCACCAGAATTAAGTCAACAAGGTCAAGTACGTTGGCAACTTCGTTGGCATCAGTTTCTGGGTTGAGTGCGACAGCCGAAGTCGCACCCAGCGCATTTATGTTTTCGAGAGTGTCGCGTAAGTTTGCGCACGCCTCGACATGCACGATCAAACGACTGCAACCGGCTTCGACATATCGACTTGCCATTGCCTCAGGTGTCAGAACCATCAGATGCGCCTCAAATGGAAGTTTGGTTAATGAGCGCGTCGATGCGATGATGTCAGGGCCGAATGTAAGGTTTGGCACAAATTGGCCGTCCATTACATCCCATTGGATTAGGTCTACGCCGGCTTGATCTAGTTCGCAGATTGCATCGCCAAGTCGTGAAAAATCAACTGGTAACACCGATGGAGCAATTTGAATCGGTTTCATCTTGTTTTACAGCCTAGGGTGCCAGTGGATGAGTAATGAAGATGTAACTATCGAACGCATTGTTGCAGGCGGAGACGGCATGGGCCGGATGTCCGATGGGCGAGTTGTTTTTATTGGCGGAACGATCACGGGCGAGCGAGTTCGTGTTGGGATCACGACCAATAAAAAAGATTTTGCGCGCGGTGTGGCGCTTGAAATTTTAGATGCTTCGCCGCATCGAGTAGCTGCGCCGTGTAAGTTCGTCGCTAGTGGCTGTGGTGGATGCAGCTGGCAACACATTGCTGTGTCTGAGCACATGTCAACCAAGGTTGCGATAGTTCACGAGGCTTTACGTCGCACGGCAAAAATTAGTGAAGCTGATGTTTTAGATCTAGTTCAAACTGGTGGCTCTGTAAGTTCGCAGGCATCGCGTACAACTTTACGGATGGCTGTATTACCGAACGGCAAACTCGGGTTTCGTCGCGGTTTAAGTAACGACTTAGTCGAAACAAATCCGTGTCTCGTCGCTCATGACTTGCTCAATGAGATGATCGCATCTGCAAAAGTAAAGAACGCAACTGAAGTGACTTTGCGTTGCGGCGCGTCAACGAATGAGCGTGGTGTGTGGCTACATGACGAGCATGGTCGCGGGCAGATCACTGGCTTGCCTTCTGACGTTGGTGTTGGCATTGAATCATTGGTGCATGAAGTTGTAAATGGTGTGAAGTTGCGTGTGATGATGACTTCATTTTTTCAGTCATCACTTGAGGCGGCTGAATTATTGGTTGACGCTGTGCAATCGGCAGCGGGTGAGCGTGCGCTTTCCGGTGTGGATGGTCGTGTGATTGATGCCTATGGTGGTGTTGGTTTGTTTGCAGCAACATTGCTCAGCCCAGATGTGCCTGTGACTCTGGTTGAGGCAAATGAATCTTCATGTCGCGACGCAGCCGTGAATCTTGCGCAACATATTTCGCAAACTCGTGATACCGGTTCGCTAAGTGAAATCATTCGCAATAATGTCGAGCAATGGAATCCGGTAACCGCGGGGCTGGTAATCGCTGACCCAGCACGTACTGGTCTCGGTCCATTGGCTGTATCGAAGTTAGTAGCTACAAATGCGCCCCGAATAGTTTTAGTGAGTTGCGATGCTGTCGCAGGCGCGCGAGACCTTCGGCTGTTGATTGATGCGGGCTATGAACTTAGTGAAGTAACAGTGCTTGACTTGTTTCCACACACTCCGCACATTGAAACCGTCAGTGCTTTGCAGCGATCCAATCGCTGATGGAGATTTTTTAGAGCAAGTTTTTCAAAGTTTTTAAAGCAGGTGTTGGTAGCGTCTCAGAAAAGCTGCCCCGATTCGTACGCCTTCTTGAACTTGCCATTTGGGCATTTTGCTACGCAACGAATTGAATCTTGACTGCAATTCACTGTCCTCTTCAGTTTCGATCCATGTGCCGTTCAGACGCTGATCCATCTCAAGTACAACTTCATTAATCTCATCAGAAGTGTTCTTGACAATCTCAATATCGTGCTCGATCAAAGATTTTTTATGTCCCCAGCCTTGGCCTTGTTTTATCAGCCAAGAAAACGGCATCAGTTTTTTCTCGCTCCGAGACCATGCAAGTTGTGGAATTTTCAAGTCATGTTCCCCGTAGCTCGTATTAAATAGGTCGTACGAGTCGGTTAACAGTGCAGGCTTGTCAAACGCCGATGCTGGCCAGTAAATACCTGTACCCGCGCCCGCAATTACGAATTTGCAGTTTCCTAATAGCCAGACGTCGCCAAATTCTGATCTAGATGTACTTGCGTAATCGATTATTTTGCTGGTGCTCGGGGACATCGCGCTGTCAACTGATTTCCCCATTCGAATTATCGCCAGACCTTGATCTGAAAGCGTGTTGATGCATTGATAATACGAATCCCAATTGGGCATACAGGAATAAATATCTTTGTTGATTTCTTTAGACATCTTCGGATCATATTTGCTTAGATAATAGGATTTTTCGGGCAGGGCGATACAAACGAATGGCTTACCAGAGTCAGGTAAGAGACTCCTTTGCAATTCAACGCCTTGTTTTCTTTCACTATCTGTAAATATCAAAGTAGGGTTTGATTCTGCCCAAATAATCATTTGATTCTCGGACTGTCGCCGAGCCAGGTATCTGCGCTCTATTCGCAAAATCGGAACTGTGTAGCGGATGATTCCGCGGAAGAATGAGCGGTCGTCATCTAAAAACGGCAAAACCCGCCCGTACATTGCAGTGAATGCTCGGTTAGGTGAATCACAATCCAGAATAGCAAAAAGAAATGCAGGTTTAGCACCAGAGATTTTCGAGTTGTGCGCTTCAATGCGTAGGGCAACTTCAAGATCTTCAACGATGTTTGAAATTCGCGAAACGTCGCAACGCAACATAAATATCTTCACGGGTCGAAATATCGAATAAACGCCAAGCACGAGAGTCGCGCAAAGCGTCAACGGTAAAAAAACTATAAAGCGCCCAACCAAATATGCGAGCCGCAAATATCCATCATCAGTAATTGAATTACCGAAGAAAAAATACTTAATTAAGTTGGTCTTGATTCGGGGGATCATTGATGAAAGTTTACTTTGTTGAGAATGAGTCAATGAGACCACGCAAGTAGCCGATGAGTTTGCCAAAATCCAATGCTGCGCCAGTAAGTAACAGCATCACTAACCGGTCCGGTCGTAAAAAAAAGACGGCGTTAGATTTCGACTTCTTAAAAGCTAGACCGAGACGGGCGAAAAAATATGCCACCACACCTGCAACAACCAGCGACTGCGCAAATATCGAAAGAGATACTCCCAGTATTGCCGCCGAAATATATACAGATGGCGTTTTCGTGTTTCCACTGCGCGATGTCGGTCTTGCGTACAAGATTGACTTCTTGAAAACTCTCCAAAGGTTTGGAGCAAAACTTGTTCCAAAATATGAGACGACCACAGACTCGTTGATTAGTCGCTTTTGACCAAAACGATTTGCATCACGAATCCACTGTGCGTCATACCCGGCTCGCAAGTTTTTGAATCTGCCGACAGTTTCGAAAATATTACGCTTGAGCAAACTTGACGGCATGCATGGCCGAAATCGGCGATACCCATAAGTATGGGCAATCGCACATTTGTCGGTTATTCCCTCGCCAGAAGTGATTAGCCCACCTGACACCCAACTGGCATCAGAGTCGCTCGTCAACATTGCAAATTGCAACGCAAGCCAATCTGGTGAAAAATTCAAGCCACAGTCCATGAAGGCGACGTATTCAGTAGTTGCAATGTCGACCCCCGCGGCTTTAGAACCGCCAGGGGTATTAGTACTCGAGTTGAGATTGTGAAATGGGCAGGCAAGCAAACTTTGATTTTGAGTGATCCATTGATCAACTATCAGTGACGAATTATCGGTTGACGAAGAGTTCACCATGATCACTTTCGAAGGTGTCAGAGTTTGCGCTCGCAACTGCTCAAGTGTTTCAACGATTACTTCTGCCTCATTAAAGTAAGGCACGATCACCGTTATCTCGTTCAACAAATCAATTCACTTTCGGCTTCTTCGAGCTCGGCTTGTGAATTGATCGTGAAGTGGATGCCACGGTGTTTAAAGGCGTTCAACTGCCGATGCGAAGTCAGACTTGTGAGAAATTCTTCAAATGTCTTGAACTGCCCGAGCGCTGCGATTGCCGATTTAGAGAGCACGAAGTAGCCAATATTTATCCACTTATCTAGTTCTGGTTTTTCTGCGTAATTAATGACACGCGAAGTCTCATCAAGATCAAAAACACCGAAACTACTTTTTAGCGGCCACACAGTAACAGTGGCCTCACATTTTGATTTGTGATGAGAGGACAAAAGATCAACGATATTCACATCCGAAAGAGTGTCGCCATAAAGCACAAGTGTTTCGTTTGTATCGCCGGCAAGAAGCAACTTCAATCGATCAATGATGTCGCAGTCACCAGTGTCAGTAACTTTGACGTGTACATCGTCGTGAAAGTGTTGCACAAGTTTTTCAACTAAGTATCCGCCAGCAATAGTGATGTCAGTTACATTTTGGTTTCGCAAAAACTCAATAATGAAATCAATGATTGGCCGACCGCGCACCGGCACGAGAGGTTTTGGTATGTCTGCTGTCAACGGTCGAAGGCGAATTCCTTGACCGCCGCACAAAATGATCGCATTCATCTCGTACATGACAATAGTGCCCCCCCTGGGATTTGAACCCAGGACCTGCGGATTAAGAGTCCGTTGCTCTACCAACTGAGCTAGAGGAGCGATAACGCACCGTTACTCTAATAGGTCAAACGCCTACACCGAAAAGTAATAAATTTTGTTGGGGTGGACGAGGGGTCTCGAACCCCCGGCCTCCAGGACCACAACCTGGCGCTCTAACCAACTGAGCTACGCCCACCACGAACAATTCAGTGTGCCACACTTCGTGCCTCGCTCCACCGCTAATTTTTTGATTAGAAAAATTAAATACCTTGAAATTTTATGAAAATCCCTAGTGCCCGTTGAGGATCTGAATTCGCTACAAACTCTTCGATCGGGTAGGCTAATAACAACTAAATACTGGAGTTGATAACCATGACAGCGATGGATTCCACGCTGTTTTCACCACTTGCGCAACGTGCAAGGGAGATAACAACCCGAGAGCTGGCGATGTACGCCGAGCGAACAAAAGGTTCGCAACGTGCTACTGAGCGAGCCCGCAAAGTAATGCCCTTGGGCGTCCCGTCCAATTTTCAGTCATATGACCCGTATCCGATAGTGATTGCGTCGGCTGGTAGTTCATGGATGAAAGACGTTGACGGCAACCGTTATACCGACTTTGATATGGGCTTTGGCGCGCTTTTTGCAGGCCATGTGAACCCTGCTGTGCGCCGTGCGATTGATGCACAGCTCGATCTTGGCACGCTGTTCGTTTCACCCTGTGAAGACAACTCCGAGGTCGCCGAAATGCTGGCCGAGCGTTATGGGTTGCCACTGTGGCGATTCACTAACTCGGGCACTGAAGCCACGATGGACGCGATCCGCGTGGCTCGCGCTGCAACTGGCCGCGACAAAATCGTCAAAGTTGAAGGCGGATATCACGGGCATCACGACGAAGTAATGATTTCGATGAAGCCGCCGATCTCAGTAGCCGGCCCTGCACGCAAGCCATTTTCGGTGCCGTCAAGTGCTGGCATCACCGCCGACACGATTAAAACAACAATCGTTGTGCCTTACAACGACCCTGAGGCGCTTGAGGATGTTCTGCGCGCGGGTGACGTTGCGTGTTTCATTGTTGAACCAGTGATGCAAAATATTGGGATTTGTAAACCGTTGCCTGGTTACTTGCAAGCGGTACGCGAAATTACTCAGCGCTACGGCACACTATTAATTTTTGATGAAGTAAAAACTGGTATCACCTCAGGTTGGGGTGGTGCGACTGGCGTACTTGGCGTAACACCAGATCTTGTTGCGCTCGCCAAATCAATTGGCGGCGGATTGCCGCTCGGTGCGTTCGGTGGCAAGCGCGAATACATGGACACGATCACCGATGGCAGAGTCGTCCATCTCGGCACATATAACGGCAACCCGTTATGTATGGCCGCAGCCAAAGCAGTTCTGCGCGAAGTGTGCACGCGCGAGGCAACACAATCCGCGATTGATTTGAATACCAAAATCGTAGATGCGTGTGCCAGTGTTATTGATCGTGCTGGAGTCGACGCAAATGTTGTGCAATTTGGTGCCAAGGGTTGCGTCACTTGGTCGCGCGAACCGATTCAAAATTATCGTGACTACAAAGCAACCGACTTTGATCTTGCTTATGCTCAATGGATACACGGAATAAATCGTGGTGTGATGTTGCCACCTGGTCTCGACGAGCAGTGGTTAATTTCAATAATGCACGGCGAAGCCGAAACACTTAACTATGCAAATGTGTTTCAAGAATTTGTTGATGAACTTCTAATCTGAGATAAATCAAACGACATAATTTTATGATGGCGCAAAACTCTCCATCAGTTTTACGAATGTTGTGTCGTGGATTAATTCGACGCTGTGCACACTGTGGCGAACCTGGCGCTTTTTTTATTTCATGGTTTAAAACTCAAGATCGTTGTGGTGGATGCAAACTTTTGTGGCAACGCAACACGCAAGGTTTCGAACTCGGTGCTCTCGCGATTAATTTTGTTCTGACTGGTGGTGCGCTGATCGCGACGCTTGTGATCGGTGTCGTGACCAGCTATCCAGATTTGGCAATTTTTGAATTATTGGCTTCGACTATTGGCGTCACTTTATTCGTCGGCATTTTTGGATATCCAATTTCGTATACGACATGGCTAGCGGTAGACCTGATCATGCGTCCTGTTGAATCTGGCGAGTTAGCGAACAGCCCCGCCGAATAAGCTGATCGCTTAAAGCCTTATTTTATAAAGGCTTTAAGATGCTTGACCGAACATCTGTTCGTGTGTAAGGTTGCGTACAACACCCCACACCTAAGGTGCCTAATTCTAAACCAAACGACAGTTTCTCCAATAATTACCAACAACAAGCGAAAGGCAAGAAGATATGAGTAACGAAAAAGATAAAGCCCTCGAAGTAGCCCTTGGCGCAATCGATAAGCAGTTCGGCAAAGGGTCGATCATGCGTATGGGTGACAAGCAAGGCCTCGAGATTGAGTTCATCCCAACTGGTGCATTGCCGCTTGACATCGCACTTGGTATCGGTGGCGTTCCACGTGGACGCATCGTTGAAATCTTCGGTCCTGAGTCGTCAGGTAAATCAACCTTGGCAATGCATATCGTGGCCGAAGCCCAACGCAATGGTGGCATCTGCGCTTATGTTGACGCAGAACACGCAATGGATCCGATTTACGCAAAGGCCATTGGTGTTGACACCGATAATTTGTTGATCTCGCAGCCAGACACTGGTGAGCAAGCACTTGAAATCGTTGACATGTTGGTGCGTTCCGGCGCACTTGATGTTGTTGTAATCGACTCGGTTGCTGCGCTTACGCCACGAGCCGAAATTGAAGGCGAGATGGGTGACAGTCACATGGGTCTGCAAGCTCGCCTCATGAGTCAAGCAATGCGAAAACTCACCGCCAACTTGC
The DNA here is from genome assembly GCA_044354345.1 of Ilumatobacteraceae bacterium. GTDB lineage: Bacteria > Actinomycetota > Acidimicrobiia > Acidimicrobiales > Ilumatobacteraceae > BACL27. Next base: position 12,060 of record JBILAG010000013.1, read on the forward strand.
ACAAGTCGAACACAGTCGCTGTATTCATCAACCAGTTGCGTGAGAAAATTGGTGTGATGTTTGGTTCACCAGAAACTACTCCTGGTGGCCGCGCACTTAAGTTCTATTCGTCAGTTCGTCTTGACATTCGTCGTATTGAAACAATCAAAGACGGCGTTGAAGTCGTAGGTTCACGTACTCGTGTCAAAGTAGTGAAGAATAAAGTTTCGCCACCATTCCGTCAGGCAGAGTTTGACATTATGTACGGCAAGGGCATTAGTCGCGAAGGTGCAGTGCTAGACATGGCAGTCGAAATGGGAATCGCCAAAAAATCTGGTGCATGGTTCACATACGACGGTGAGCAACTCGGCCAGGGTCGCGAGAACGCAAAGCAGTTCCTTTCTGCGAATACAGACGTAATGGTGCAGATGGCAGATCGAGTTCGCCGACAATCAATGCCAGTCGTTGAGCCTGAGATTGCAAAAGTCAACACGGTCGACAACTTAGGCGACAAAATTGACAAGACCGACAAGATCGACACAGTCTCAAAGATCGAAAAGACTGAAGTGCTCGCCACTGCTAAACCAGCCACAGCAAAGCCAGCTGCAGAGAAAGCAAGCAAGAAAGCCTTCACGGCTAAAGACGATCAACCAATCCAGTTATAGCTAGCCATTAATCGCTAAAGCCATTGCGGCTGACGGGTCTTTCGGGGCCCGTCGGTCGCAATTGGTCGTTATGCCAGCGAGTGTGTCGAAATTACACCTGTAAAATAGAAAAGTCGTGACCCGCAACTATTTCGTTCGTACCTTCGGGTGCCAAATGAACGAACACGACTCAGAGCGCATCGCCGGGCTTCTTGAATCTGACGGAATGACAAATGTCGACAGCGTTGCAACTGCTGATGTTGTGGTTATAAATACATGCTGCATCCGTGAAAACGCCGATGACAAGTTTTATGGCACTTTAAGCCAGCTGAAAAATTGGAAGACGGAACAAGACGGCAGACAAATTCTTGTCGCAGGATGTTTGGCGCAAAAAGACCGTGATGCAATTCGAAAGCGCGCGCCGTATGTCGATGTTGTGATTGGCACGCATAATGTGCACCGCGCCGCTGAGTTGCTTGAACAAACCCGAGACGGGCGACCAGTCACCGAGATTCTTGAGGAGGCGATTCTTGATGATCACACGATGTTTCCGAGTGCCTTGCCGCTGCGCCGAGAGATTTCTTACAACGCATGGGTGACCATTCAGATCGGCTGTGACAATACCTGTGCTTATTGCATCGTGCCCGCGGTGCGCGGCAAAGAAATCTCGCGTCCGAGTTCAGAAATTCTTGCAGAGGTTGAATCTCTGGCGCGTAGTGGTGTTACTCAAATCTCTTTAATCGGTCAAAATGTCAACAGCTACGGGCGTGACCTTTCAATGTCGGCGCGTGCAGCCGGAGATACAAGTGTCAAGCCTCGTCCACAATTTGCCGAACTCTTGCGCAAGGTGGGGCAAGTTGCTGGTGTTCGTCGAGTGAGATTTGTTAGTCCGCATCCAAAAGATATGCGCGAGGATACTTTTTTAGCAATGGCCGAGACACCCAATGTTGTCGAGCATCTGCACTATCCAATGCAGTCGGGTTCTGACAATGTTCTTGCATTGATGCATCGCGGCTACACCGCCGAGCGGTACATGAAACAGTTGGTGCAAGCCAGAGCAATGATTGACGACCTTGCAGTTACGACCGATGTAATTGTCGGGTTTCCTGGTGAGACAGAACAAGATTTCATGCAGACGGTTGAAGTGTGTGCCGAAGCTTGTTTTGATTCGGCATTTTCGTTTATCTTTTCACCACGGCCAGGCACTCAAGCTGCGCAAATGATCGACAAATTTATTGACCCGCAGTTGGCTGTCGAGCGTTATGAGAGGCTCAAAATTGTTCTTGATCATTCTGCAGTGATTAAACATCGCGAGCGAATCGGTCGAATTGAAGATGTCGTAGTAGAAGGAATGAGTAAAAAGAATCCGCACTTGACAACTGGGCGCACTCGTCAAAACAAAATTTTGCATTTCAGCTCGCCAGAAAATCTTCGTGTCGGTACTTATGCCAAAGTCGAAGTGACCGATGCAGCACGGTTTCATTTGTCGGGTCATCTAGTTGAAGTAGGTGACGTGCCCACACATAAAGTGCGAATCGCCGTTTCAAGTGACAATTAGATTTCGCCGAGCACGCGAGGTTTTTAAATGAGCGCCAAACCTGTGGTCATTGTCGGCCCAACAGCCAGCGGTAAATCCTCAGTGGCGATGGCAGTTGCGCAGGCCGAGACATCGCCTAGTTCACCGATTCACATTGTGGCAGTAGATGCGATGCAGGTTTATCGAGACATGAATATTGGCACTGCGAAGCCAACTGTCGCCGATCAGGCACTTGTGCCGCATCATTGCATTGACTTGGTTGACAGTCATGAGCGATTTACGGTTGCCGAATTTAAAAAGAGTGCGACGATCGCGCTTGAGTCAATAGCCAAAGTAAATGGTCGAGCGTTGTTTGTTGCCGGCACTGGTTTATACCTGACTGCAGTGATTGATGATTTGGTCTTACCTGGTGAGTTTCCAGAAACCCGAGTGGTGCTTGAACAAGAATCCAACACGGCAACTTTGTATGCGCGACTCAATGATCTAGATCCAGACGCTGCCCAAAAGATTGAACGATCAAATCGTCGACGAATAGTTCGAGCGCTCGAAGTTTGCATCGGTAGCGGCAAACCATTTAGTAGTTTTGGCCCTGGCACGAGTGCATACCCAGACAATGGTGTAATTCAAATCGGCCTACGTTGGAGCCGTGACAGACTTGCTCAGCGAGTTGCCGACCGCGTGCATGCGATGATGAACGAAGGCTTGCTCGCTGAGGTCACAGCGCTTCGAAACTCAAAACAAGGGCTATCCCGAACCGCGGCTCAAGCCCTCGGGTATAAAGAGTTACTGGTGCATCTTGATGGCAAGATGAGTCTTGACGAAGCAATCAACGAAACGATAATTCATACACGCCAATTCGCTGTTCGCCAAGAACGCTGGTTTCGTCGAGACCCGCGAATCAAGTGGGTTTCAATTAGCGAAGATCCAGTCGGTGAAATTGTGCCCGTAGTTGCCAAACATTTACGCTAGACATCAATCATTATGCAAGTTGTTGTAACAAAGCACCACGGACTCGGAAACGACTTTCTCGTTCTTGAAACGTCACAAATCGAAGCAGTGCCCGACGTTCAAATCGCAAAAATAGATTGGCCAAGTATTGCCAGGCAATGGTGTGATCGAGAAACAGGCGTCGGGGCTGACGGCTTATTATTACTTTCGCGTCGAGGTGAGTTCAAACTAGCGATGCAACTCTTTAACCAAGACGGGTCACGCGCCGAAATGAGTGGCAACGGCATCAGATGTCTAGTGCAGGCCGCATTCGACCTAGATGGATGTGATGAGCCTGTCACTTACTCGGTTACGACAGACGCGGGTGAACGTGTTGTAGATGTACAACCAGTTTCGCACGAAGAAGTGATTGCAAGTGTTGACATGGGTTGTATTAAGGATTTGGATGAGCCGCAAAACTGGTCGACAATCGGTTGCGATCCGAATCGGCCTGTGATGCACTTGTCAGTTGGCAACCCTCACTCAGTGGTCGGTGTTGAAGATGTCAAACTCGTCAACTTATTAGAAATCGGGTTAAAGGTTCCACAAGTTAATTTAGAAATAGTTGAGGCAGGACCAGAGAACAACGCGATCACGATGCGCGTGCACGAACGTGGAGCGGGCATTACTCAAGCCTGTGGTACCGGCGCATGTGCCAGTGCTTGGGCGGCAAACAAGTGGGGTCTCGTGCCTTCTTCGGTCACCGAGATACTCGTGCACCAACCCGGCGGCGATGCGACCGTTCGAATTAATCACCCGCAACTTGGTCACGTGACGCTGATTGGTAGTGCACATTTTTCTTCGCGCCACAATTTAGAGATTATTTCGTGAACACTCCGTACCAGGAGGCGCTCGGTTCAACACTTATCTCTCGCGGTATTCGCGAAAAAATCGTTTTAGTTGCAGTCACAATGTCTGATCGCACCGACGATGAGACTCAAGATTCGCTTGACGAACTTGCCCAATTAATTGATACGGCCGGTGCAGACGAAGTTGCGCGAATTACTCAGCGCCGTGATGCGCCCGACAGCGCTTTCTACATCGGTAAAGGAAAAGTTGAAGAACTGAAAGAACTTTGTCTCGCACTTGACTCTGACACAGTTGTCTTTGACAATGAACTTTCGCCTGGGCAGCAATATAACTTAGAAAAACTTCTTGGTCGAACTGCACTTGATCGCACTGCGGTAATTCTTGATATTTTCGCACAGAACGCACACACCCTTGAAGGTAAAGCTCAAGTTGAGTTGGCGTTACTGAGATATCGCCTGCCGAGAATTCGGCGTGGTGCGAAAGCTGGGTTGTCTCAGCAGGCGGGTGGAATCGGTTCTCGTGGTCCTGGTGAAACCAAACTTGAAGTTGATCGTCGTCGTATCAGTGAGCGAATCAGCCGCTTAGATCGCGAACTTGATGGTTTGCAAAAAACTCGGCAAGAACAGCGCAAGAGCAGAGGACGAAGTGGTCTCGGCGCGGTGGCGATAGTCGGTTACACAAATGCTGGCAAGTCATCTGTGCTCAACCGGTTGACGAGTGCTGGGGTTCTAGTTGAAAATCGGTTGTTCGCTACACTTGACCCAACGACTCGTCGACTTGCTTTGCCTGGTGGTGAGCCGGTGCTGTTATCAGACACCGTTGGTTTCGTTCGACGCTTGCCACACGGTTTGATTGAAGCATTTAAGAGCACACTTGAAGTTGCTACTGCGAGTGATTTGCTAATCCACGTAGTTGATGCATCGGCAGTAGACCCGAACGGTCAGATAATTGCGGTTCGCGAAATACTCTCTGAAATTGGCGCAGATAAAGTGCCCGAGTTATTGCTTATAAACAAATCCGACCTTGACCCTGATTCTGCAAAACGCCTAGTTCACGAGCATCATGGCGCCGTCGCGTTTTCTGCTGCTACTGGTGAAGGCTTAAATGGTTTGCTTTTGGCAATCGGCGATCGAATGCGGGCATTGACAACGGTGATTGAATTGTTAATACCGTATGATCGTGGCGACATAGTGGCCACAGTGCATCGAGAGGGTGAAGTTGTGTCAACATCAAACGAAGAAGTTGGAATGCGCATTCGAGCACGGCTCGCCGATGCCAGCGCGGGGCGTCTGAGTGAATTTGTAGTCGCCCAATGACACAAGGCTTTGTTCCACCGCCATATCCGTATGACCGGCTGGATAAGTTCAAACCGCTTGCGACCAAATTTGAGGGCGGTCTAGTAGATCTCTCAATTGGCACTCCGTGCGACGCGCCTACGCCAGAAGTAATCGCTGCTCTCTCGACTTCGAACAGCGAGCGGGGTTATCCGCCGAGTATCGGTTCAGATGCTTTTCGAAAAGCCGCCCAAGGCTGGATGCAGCGCAAGTTTGAAATTTCTGTGCCGACTTCGCAGATCGCAGCATGTATTGGCAGCAAAGAGTTCGTCGCTACTACGTCGCAATATATGAAACTACGAACGCCAGATCGTGACACAGTCTTATTTCCGGCAGTTTCGTACCCAACTTATGAGATGGGTGCAATCTTGGCAGGTTGCCGACCTGTGGCTGTGCCGATGACACCAACTGGCGGTCTAGATCTTTCGAAAATTTCTGATGCCGATGTTAAACGTGCGTTAATGATTTGGAGCAACTCTCCAAATAATCCAACTGGTGCACTGGATGATCTTGCAGCGCTCGCTGCCTGGGGTCGCAAAAATGATGTTCCGGTTTTTAGCGACGAGTGTTATGTCGAGTTCACTTGGGCCCGTCAGCCTGAATCTATATTGCAACACGGCCTTGATGGTGTTGTGGTGTTGCACTCACTTTCTAAGCGTTCGAATTTGGCAGGTTTACGTGTGGGCTTTTATGCGGGTGACGAAGAAATAGTCAACTACTTAAAAGAAGTTCGTAAACATGTCGGAATGCTTGTGCCCGGGCCTGCTCAAAGCGCGGCAGTTGTTGCGCTCAACGATGATGCACATGTTGCAGTGCAACGCGATGTTTATAAATATCGTCTTGAAAAAATGGCCAGTGTGTTGACCAAGTGGTCAGGATTCGATATTCAGCTGCCAAGTGGCGGTTTTTATTTGTGGTTCGATGCAAACGACGGCTGGGCATTTGCCGAGCGTTTGGCTATTGAAGGCGGCGCGCTTGTCAGCCCTGGCGACTTCTATGGTGCTGGTGGTTCAAATAACGTGAGAGTGGCAGTTGTCCAACCAGATGATCGCATCGCGTTAGTCGCCGAGCGATTAGCGAAAAAGTAGAATTCAATATGATCAAAAACAAACGAGTTTTAGCCCTTTTGCTCGCATCGGCAGCGATGTTTTCAAGTTGCAGTTTTGGCGTCGGCGAGAATAATACTTGGGACGTCACGCAACCAATCGAGACGGGTGTGACGGTTGAGGCAACAGGGTCAGTAAAAGTTTCGCCAGACGGTGTGCAATTCAATTTTTCGGTTTTTGCAGTTGAATCCACATCGAGAAGTGCATCACAGCGGGCCAACGTTCTAGCTGCTCAAGCCCGCGAGTCGCTTGATAACTCTGGTGTCGACAGTAAAGATATTTCTACCCAAAACGTCAGTGTCCACCCGGAGTATTCGTACTCTCAAGAGGGAGCGCAAAAACTGACTGGTTTTCGCGCGTCACAGTCTTTTGCGGTAACAATGCGTGACACGAAAAAAGCTGGTGAAGTAGTTGATGAAGTTGTGAGAGCAGTTGGCACCGACCTTACGATTGACACGCTTGCGCCGATTTTGCTTGATACCAAGGATTCAGCAGATAAGGCCCGCGAAAATGCGATCAATATAGCTAAGAAAAAAGCCGAAGACTACGCCAAACTACTTAACGTCAAACTAGGTCCGGTTATTTCGATTCGAGAGTTCGCAACATCGAACGTAGTTCCGCAACCTTGGTTGCGCGCTGATGCATCTGCAGGCGAGGCTGCAAAGACAGTTGTTGATCTTGGCACGCAGGAAGTTTCAATAACTATTGAAGTGCGTTGGGCGCTAAGTACCGGCAACTAGCAGATTTGTGCGAGATTAGTTTCTAGTTAAATCAGTTCGAGTTGCATCACTGTGTGGTGCAAGCCCAAAAAAACTATGTCGCGAATTTTCGCCCAACCTTTAGACGCGTACCAGAGTTCCTGGTGTTCGGTATACAGATATAGTTTTGGGAAGCCAAGTTCGCGAGCTCGATTAACTACATGTTCAACTAGAGCAGAACCAACGCCAAATTTTCGAGCATCAGGCGTTACAAAAACCGCTGCGAGCCACGGTCCCGGCTCCGGCGCATCTGGTAATTCATCGTCATCAACGAGAGTTGCGACGCCAAGTAAATTGTCTTGACTGTCGATCGCAGCAAAGACCTCAATTAACTCTTCAGGCCCGCTGGCTGCAAGAGCATATTGATCCAAATATGTCTGCACGGTGTCGCTCGGAAAATCGTGCTTCCATGCTTCGAACGACCACTCGGCGGCGGTTTGCCAATGATGTGGGTGCTCGGCAAGCGATGCAACTTTGAAAGAATTCACTGATTTATTCTAAGGTTCAAGCCATGAGTGCTGTGTCAAGTCATATAGGGATAAGCGCCGACTATTTAACAAAAGCACTCGCAAAGTTTTCGGGTGGTGTAAATCTAAATATTGATTCAGTGAAATCAATTGGCACAGGTCAGATGGCAGAAAGTTATCGCGTCAAGTTTGCTCGTGAGTCCCGCGTAAATCTAGACAGCGTCGTCGTAAAGGTGCCTTCGCAAAATGAAAATAGTCGCGGCGCATCACGCGCGACCCGTTGTTATGAACTCGAAACCAATTTTTATGCGAGCCTGCGCGAGCACGTCAAAGTCAGCGCACCTGAATGTTTGCATGTTTGGTATGACGCATTATCTGATGACTTTGTGTTGGTGCTTGAAGATATCGTCGGGGCGACGCAAGGCGATCAGATTTCTGGGGCAACGATTCAACAAGCCGAAGCGGCAATTGATGAATTGGTGAAATTGCATTCTCCGCTTTGGGGGTCAGAGAAATTAAACGATTTCGCCTGGTTGCCCAAGCACTCGGTTAAGAGCGCCGCAGGGACTGGTCAGTTGTTAAGGACAGTGTTTCCGGGTTTTGCTGAGCGATTTGCGAACACGGTGAGTGCCGAGATTATTTCGCTTGGCGCCCGACTGGTTGAGAAATACGACCGCTATACCGCAGCCTTCCCCGGAGTTATGACCGTTACTCATCGCGATTTTCGGTTGGATAATTTATTGTTCACTGAAAACGAAACACATTTTGATGTCAAAGTTGTCGACTGGCAAACTGTTGGCGCAATGCCGGGGGTGTGCGACTTGGGCTACTTCATTGGTGCAAGTTTTGGGGTTGATGAACGTCGTGACAATGAACAGAGTCTTGTGCGGCGATACTGCGAAGGGCTTCAAGCAGAAAACATCAGTGTCAATGACCAAGACATATGGGCGCAATACCGTCTGCTTGGTACTTCGGGTTACATCATGGCTATTGTCGCTTCAATGCTTGTTAAACAAACTGAACGCGGCGATGCGATGTTTGCGGTTATGGCCAATCGCCATGGGCAGCAAATGCTTGACCTTGATACTGAAAAACTTTTCGCTTAGAAAGATGATCAATTAGAGATGGCTAAATTCACGGCACTTGATGAGCGTTTTGCACATCAGATACCTGAGCCGTTTCCAAATGTGGTGCATTTTCACACAGATTGGCGTGAGAGTTTGTTTTTCATCATGCACGAGCGCGAAAAGCCTGGTGATGTTTTGATCTTGACGCTCGCACACTTTCCATCCCGTGAAGAAATGGATTCGCTACAACTTGGTCGTGTTGGTGACTCGCCGATTATGGCCCGCCACGTGCGAAAAGTTGACGGTGATCAAGATGATTTTCGCGTCGGGCCGATCACGATTGATGTTGTTGAACCGCTGAAGAAGATCCACTTGGTGGCTACAGCCAGCGAAGCAACACCAGTAAGTTTCGATGTCACGTTTACGGCTCGCACGGCGCCATATCAACTTCGTCGTGGCACGATGAAGGCCAAGCACGAAATCATCTGGGATCAGTCGCATATGTTTCAGAGTGGTATCTACAACGGTTCGTACACGTATAAAGGCAAGACAACTCAAATAGATAATTGGTGGGGGCAACGCGATCATTCGTGGGGCGTGCGTGCTCATGCTCGTTGCCCGTTATGGATGTGGATGCCGATTCAACTTGAAGAAGGCATGCTCAGCGTCTGGCATTGGGAGTATCCAAACGGTGCGCGGGTCTATACCGACGGTTGTTTTGCGCCCGCCGATGGCAGCGAGCCAACACCGGTTATAGATTTTCAACACGATCTGCAATGGCAAGATGCTGGTGGCCGACCAGTTTCATACGAGAAGTTCGGTGAAGACGTCGTTGGATTAGCGGGTGCTGTTGTTTTCACATTGCAAGGTGGTCGCAAAATTAGTGTTGAAGCGAATGGTCGCTGGGCACAGCGTTACAGCCAAATCACCAATCGCGCTGACAATGTTCTCGGTGGTGGATTAAGTGAGATGCAGGTTAAAACCTCAGACGGCGCGACTGGTACAGCGATTTTTGAAATCACTGGGCAATATCACCATAAGTATTTTCCGATTGCTCGTGGTGCTAACTTTCCACCAGATGGCCTATAACTAAATGAGCTCCGAAGAATTTAAACCTAAAGCAGCTTCGGTGATAACGCGAGGCAAAAATTCACTTTCATCAGATCGTCAATTCGATCCGCAAGATTTAGAGCGCGTGCGACGCGGTTTCATCGCCGCCCGAACCGAGTTGACAATCTCCGACACGCAAGGTCGCAAAGTTGTCGACACGGGTGCTTACGATTTTTTACGTGACAACAGAGAGCAACCCGACACGGTGAACCCGCATTTGTGGCGACATGCGACACTCAACGCGCACCACGGACTATTCGAAGTTGCAAAAGATATTTGGCAAGTTCGCGGCTACGACATCTCGAATATCACTTTCATCAAGGGCACAACTGGCTGGGTTGTAATTGATCCGCTCACGGCAGACAGCACAGCCAAGGCATCGCTTGACTTGTTGACTGAGCACGTTGAAAATCGCCCGGTGACGGCTGTGATTTATACGCATTCACATGCCGACCATTTCGGTGGCGTGCTCGGTATCACGACGAAAGCTGAAGTCGAATCGGGTAAATGCCAAATAATTGCACCAATAGGTTTCTTGCACGAAGCAATCGCCGAAAACATTATTGCTGGCCCAGCAATGAGCAGACGAGCGACCTATCAGTTCGGTCGATTATTGCCGCCCAGTCCGCAAGGTCATGTTGATTGTGGTCTAGGCAATTCTGTGCCAACTGCGGCGCCGTCACTGTTGGCGCCGACACGCGATATCACGCATACGGGCGAAGAATTAGTAATTGACGGCGTGCGAATTGTGTTTCAGCTCACGCCAGAGACAGAAGCCCCTGCAGAGATGAACTTTTTCTTTCCAGATCATGGGTGGCTATGCATGGCCGAGAATTGTTCACACACGATGCATAATCTTGTGCCGATCCGGGGTGCTCTTGTTCGCAATGCGTTGAACTGGTCAAAGTACATCAACGAAAGTATTGAACTTTTTGCCGACAAGACAGATGTTTTGTTCACATCACACAATTGGCCGCGCTGGGGCAGACAGGATGTGCGAGAGTTCCTAACTTTGCAGCGCGATCTCTATCGTTGGATTCACGATCAAACAATGCGTTTTGCGAATCATGGTATGACAGCACTAGAAATTGCAGATCTACTCGTGTTGCCCGATGAATTTCTAGCCCAAGAGCACACTCGGGGGTTTTACGGCGATCTTGTGCATAACGTCAAGGCCGTTTATCAGAGATATTTAAGTTGGTATGACGCCAACCCAGCAAACTTAAACAAGCTTCCACCAACACAGGCTGGTGCGAAATATGTTGCACTTGCTGGTGGCATCGACGCGCTCTTAGATGATGCTCAACGGGCGTTTGATAGTGGCGATTATCGCTGGGTGGCTGAACTGGTGAATCATGCAGTATTTGCTGATCCAAAAAATCTGCGTGCGCGAAACTTGCAAGCCGACGCGCTCGAGCAACTCGGCTATCAAGCCGAGTCATCAACATTTCGTAACTCTTATTTGATGGGCGCCCAAGAACTTCGTAACGGCCCACCACCAAGTGGAGAGGCTCGTGTGCGAGCAAGAAGTTTGATCAAAGCCATGTCGCTTGATCAGGTTTTTGACACGGTTGGCACACGCACGATCTCAGAGAATCTCACCGGAGTTAACCTCTCGCTTAATTGGTTGTTTACCGATATGACCGGAACTCCCGATGAAATGTGGATTATTGGTATTTCGAATAGAACCCTTTTCGCCACGCAAGGGCGTCACGACACCAATGCTGCAGCGACTGTAAAAATTTCCCGAGATCTATTTTTAGAAGTGATTGCTCAGACAACGACATTTGTTGATGAGTTGCAAAAAGGCACAGTAATAATTGACGGCGACGCTGGTGCGCTGCTGACTATTTTTGGCAACCTTGACAAATTCTTGACGGGCTTCGCGATCGTCGAGCCGTAATTCTCGGTCTCAGATTTCGAAACTCGCTTACGGGCGAATTTCGTAAAACGCATTTACTGCATGGTCAACATCAAGTTTGCGAAATCTTGAGAAGCCAGCTGATTTCGCCATTTGTTCGGCAGTGTTGGCTGATAGCCCGAGAGTCCCAAGGCCTGCGCCACCTGGTTGCGACATTGAAGATGACATGCAAGACATCACGCTTACCCCGTAGAGCAAGGCGGCCATTGGGTTTTTGGTCGCATTCATTGTAAAAGTATCGTGAGCCTTGATGTCAACAAGTAACCATGTGCCGTCTTCGGTAATTGCTTGACGGATTGACTGCATCATTTGAAGCGGGTGCGTCATGTCATGAATGCAATCAAATGTGGTGATGAAATTAATGCTGTTATTTGTAGTCATTGGTTGATCGCGTGGATCGGCGAACGTTGCATTCGTAAGTTTTGATGCCTTAAGTTTTTCAGCAGCACGAGCAAGGGCGTACTTGCTGATGTCGTAGCCAATGAACTCACTCTTTGGATACTCTTTGCCCATCAGCAACACCGCGCCACCGGCACCGCAACCGACATCAGCAACTTTTGCGCCGGCGCTTAGTGCTTGAGTTATTCCATCTAGTTTTGGCAGAACTGCCGAGATCAAATTTGCGTTCGACCACGGTTCAAAGTTGCGCTCGATTGAAACCGCACCTTGTGAGCCTTTGCTGTCATAGTTGTGACCGATTCCTGTGCGAAAACTTTCCGGCAGTTGATTTAGCGATTCCATTGTTTGTGGAAGACCGTAAAACATTCCCATTCCGAATGCCGGGTGATTATCTAATGCCAGCACAGCAGTTTGCTCTGGGGATAGAAAGAATGTGTCGTCATCAATCGCCGGCGATTCAGATGGGTTATTGATCGTTGAGATAATTTTTGCCGCGGCTTGATTATAAGCCCATTCGCGAATCCAACGTTCGTTTAATTGTGTTGCATGCGCAAGTAGTGCTGTTGTCATTGGAGCATCAGCGCTAGCCATCGTGCGGTAGATGCTGAGGTGATCACCCAGATGCACCATCGCTGAAGTAACAGCGCCTTCAAGTTTGGTAAATAATAAAAACGAAAACAGTTTTAGTTTGTCAGGGTCAATCGCTTGCACTTGCGCAGATTAACCCAGAATTGGTTTTGCTACAAGCGTCGTAATACAGTTACTAGCTTTCCGTAGATTGTTACTTCGCCGTTTTCAAAGATCATCGGTTGCATTGACGAATTAGATGGTGTCAACGTAACGCGATTACCAATGCGAGTAAATGTCTTGATTGTTGCTTCGTCACCCGGAATACCAGCGATCACGATGTCGCCGTTATTGGCTGTTGCCTGCGAGTTGCAGACAACAAAGTCGCCGTTCAAGATTCCGGCTTCGATCATCGAATCTCCGCGTACGCGCAACATAAACAACTCGCCATCACCGGTGAAATCCATTGGTAACGGCACTAGTTCTTCGACATTTTCTTGGGCCAGAACATTCACGCCCGCAGCGACATCGCCTACGAGGGGCACATGTTTTGTAGGGCGGTGCTCCATTGCGACGCCACTTGAGGCTTCGTATCGAACTTCGATTGCCCGAGGTTTTGTCGGGTCGCGGCGTAAATAGCCGAGTTTTTGAAGTGCAGCCAAGTGGTTATGCACCGTGGCTGACGAACTTAGGCCGACCGCTTCGCCAATTTCACGAACGGATGGTGGATAGCCGCGTTCGCGCATGTTGGTGACTATGAAGTCGAGAATGCCACGCTGGCGCTCAGTCAGGGTGCTGGTTTTGGCTTGCGATAAGGCCGATGAAATAGGTCTTGGCTCAGTATTTGAAGTCATCCGTAGAGCGTACGCCCGTTCGCCCATAAAGTCAAACACCTGTTCGTAGAACATCTGTTCGTATGTATCACTTAACTACGAACACCCGTTCGCTATGGTTGATAACAAGCGTTTTAGCAAGAAGTTCCGAGAAGTAACCCCTGATTACACATCCAAGAAGTCATTACAACGAAAGAGGCAAAGTGTCTATAGCAATCAACAATCAGTTCGCAATTAGTCGAAGTCATCACTCAGCAAAGCGCGTGACTTCCCGTACCTATCTTCGCCGTCGAGTAGTTGTTGTGTTGGCTTTTTTGACGTTCGCTCTGGCTTTAAGTTTCATTTTGCCCGACACATCGGCGGCCGCAGAGCAAGGCGAGGTAGCCAGTGTGGTTTCTCAAAAACATATTGTTGCCCTAACTGGTGACACATTTTGGACAATTGCTCAACGGGTTGATCCTTATGGAAACATAACTTTGCTTGTTGATCAACTTGTGGTCATTAACGGCGGCACAGTTACCCCAGGTCAAAAAATTCTTCTACCGTAAGTTTGGTTTTGCGCAGGTGAGTAATGTTGGTCAGGTGAAATGCGTTAGTTGCAGTTGCGAAGACACCAAGGTTATTGATTCGCGTGTATCAGAAGAAGGCAGTTCAATTCGCCGTCGTCGCTCGTGCTTAAAGTGTGGCTATCGTTTCACAACTTACGAACGCCTTGAAGAGGTGCCACTTTATGTAGTCAAACGCACTGGCGAAAAACAACTTTTCGACCGAGCGAAAATCATCAGTGGATTACAGTCGGCGGCAAAGGGTCGTCCCGTAGAAGATTCAGTGCTGATCGAAATTGCTGAGCGAGTCGAAGACGACATGCGATTAACGGGCAACGATGTGACGAGCAATCAAGTTGGGCACGCCGTACTAAATCAATTGCGCAGTATTGACGAAGTTACCTACATGAGATTTGCCAGTGTGTATAAAAACTTTGACGCCGCCGCTGACTTTAAGCGTGAACTTGCATTGCTTGAAAAAGATGCTAGAAACTAGCGCGCTAATTAGTTAGCTAGCTAGTTTTTCGAACTAGTTTTACGTAAGTAGCGAATAAATAGAAACCCATCATGTTCAAGAACGTGAGCAACTTCGTAATCTCGATGTAATGCCGGTGCACCATTAGATAGTCGAGGGCTATCAGCGCCCGTGACCATTGGGCTTATCGTCAAATTAATTTCGTCAACGAGGTTGGCATCAAACATCGAGGCGTTAAGCATCGGTCCACCTTCAAGTTGAATGAAGTTTCCAGGCAGTTGCGACATCGCATTTTGTAGATCTACATCGCCTTGACCCGCGCGGATGACTTCAATTTCGAAATCACAGTCTGGTTTTTTTGCGTCTTGGGGCATGATCAGAAACCCTGAGCCACTTCTGAATAACGGCGATTCAAAGTCAAGATTGGCGGTTCGCGTGACGACCCCAACACGGAGGCCTGGTTTTCCCGGTGGGGTATACATCTGTTCGCGAATTGTGCCGGCACCAACCACAATCGTGTCGGCGGCTGCGCGCAGGGCGATGATCACATCTCTGTCAGTTGGGTTTGAAAGCAATGTTGATCGTCCTTCAACGACTGTTGAGCCGTCGATGCTCATCACCATGCACAGGCCAATAGTTGGTCGCCCTGATTCATGACGTTGGCGATCTACTCCATAGGCTTTGCGAAGATCAACTGCACCATTGAAACTAGGTAGTAACTGACGCACGGCAATTAGCCTAAGCCACCAGAAATTCAAATTCTGACTACCTGGTCGGCTGTCGACCGTCGACCGTCGACCGCCAACTTTCGGTTGTGGCATGCTTTAAAGTATGAACATCTCTGAAAAAGAAACAGTTTCATTGAATAAAACTTCTGACGAGCAAATTGTTTTTCGAACCTGCCCACTTTGCGAAGCGGGCTGTGGCTTGGCCGTGACGGTAGTTGACAACGAGGTCACGCACATTCGTGGTGACATGCAAGATGTGTTCTCGAAGGGTTTTATATGTCCAAAAGGCAGCACGCTTAAGCAATTGCATTACGACACCGACCGTCTGCGTCGCCCAATGATTAAGCGCAACGGGGTACATGTTGAAGCAACATGGGATGAAGCATGGGCCGCAGTTGATGCTGGTTTAAATGGCGTGATCACAAGTCATGGCCGCGAATCGGTAGGCACATATTTAGGAAATCCAGGCGCACACAGCTTGTCATTATTGACGTTTAACGGTGTCTTGCTGAAATCGATTGGATCGCGTCAAATTTTTAGCGCGTCAACAGTCGACCAGGTTCCAAAACAGGTTTCATCAGGTTTTTTATTTGGCTCACCAAGTACGGTGGCGGTGCCTGATTTAGACCGAACACAGTATTTGTTGATACTCGGTGCAAACCCTTTCGACTCAAACGGAAGTTTATGCACTGCACCTGACTTTCCGGGTCGACTTGAAGAGCTGCAAGCAAGATCCGGAAAAATAGTCGTCGTTGATCCGCGCAAAAGTAAAACAGCGCAACACGCAGACGAGTGGGTTGCAATTCGCCCAGGCACTGATGCTTTGTTTTTGGCGGCAATCGCCAACACGCTGGCGGCCGACGGTCTTGAAATTATGTATCAACGACTCGGATCTTTTCTTAACGGTGTTGAAGAAGTTGTGCAAGCTTTGCAACCGTTTACGCCAGAATTTGTCGCTGCAACGACTGGTATTGACGCGCAAACTATCCGTCGAATTGCTCGTGAATTGCGCGATGCAAGTTCGTCGGCTGTTTACGGTCGAATTGGTACAACGACAACCGCGTTCGGCACAACAGCCTCATGGCTTGTTGACGTTGTGAATATTTTTACGGGCAATCTTGATCGCGTCGGTGGAGCAATGTTTCCATTGCCGGTTGCAGGTAGCGCAAACACCCGTGGTGCAGGGGGCTCGGGCAAGGGTTTTCGTACCGGACGCGGCCATTCACGCGTCGGTAAACATCCAGAAGTACTCGGCGAATATCCGGCCTCGGCAATGGCAGAAGAGATCTCAACCCCAGGAGATGGCCAAATACGAGCGATGGTAATTATTGGCGGCAACCCAATTTTATCCACACCAAATGGCGAAAGGCTTGCAAAGTCTTTTGCCGAACTCGAGTTCATGGTCAGTGTCGATGTTTATTTGAACGAAACTTCAAGATTCGCAGATGTGATTTTGCCAGCGCCGTCCGCATTGCAACGCAGTCACTATGACCTTGCGCTTTTGACATTTGCGGTGCGCAATGTTGCTAACTACAGCAAACCTGTTTTGGCGAGATCGTCAGACGAACCAGATGAATGGGAGGTTCTGGCAAAGATGTCGGCGATAGTTTCAGGCCTTGGCATTGAAACATCGCCATCAACTATTGATGATCGCACCATTTTGAAATTAGTCGAAGGATCAACGAAAGATTCTTCATCAAATATTTTTGGTCGCAATTGCGAAGAACTAATCAGCGAACTTTCGATTGCTGGTCGTCGTGGGCCAGATCGAATTCTTGATTTCTTACTGCGCACCGGTCCATTCGGTGACGGATTTGGCGCAGTTCTAGATGGGCTGACGCTCGACAAGTTGATCGCTGCGCCACATGGCATTGACTTCGGTGCACTTGAGCCGCGCTTGCCGAATGTTTTGCGCACGCAATCCGGAAAAATCGAGCTAGCACCACCGCAGTTAATAGACGATTTGAAACGTCTTGAAGTTTTTTCTCAAGAGAAGATTGATGAAACAAAATTGACACTTGTTGGTCGCCGAGATTTGCGATCACATAATTCGTGGTTACATAACGTTGAAGTGCTAGTCAAAGGCAAAGATCGCTGCACGTTGCAAATTCATCCGAATGATGCAACACGACTCTCGATAACGCAAGGCTCCGCTGTTCGCATTACTAGTCGTGTCGGAAGTGTTGATGCTCCAGTTGAAATCACTGAGCTGATTCGCGAGGGAGTCGTGAGTTTGCCGCATGGTTGGGGTCACTCAATGCCCGGCACGAAAACAAAAATTGCGTCAAGTCGCGCTGGTGTGAATTCAAATATTTTGACAGACGAGCAACAACTGGACCCCTTGTCAGGAACAAGCGTGCTTAACGGAATCCCGGTTTCTGTGTCTGTTTTATAGGAATTTAGGCTGAAAGTTACATAAATTTCATAAGCAGTAGGTTACGCACAGGTAATCCCCAGAAGATGTCGCTAATTAACACGTCTATCCACTTCCAATCCACAGGACTGTCTCCCTATGATTCAAAATCAATTGGTGTAAGCCGGGTTCATTCGGTGTCATTCGGTTTAAGAGCGTCAAAAAGGTTCAAATTAAAGGCTCGTAAATGATTGACAAAGCCAAATAACAGTGATGTAATCTTAACTACAAGTTGTAGGTAAGTCTGCAATGGTGGTTTATTTGGCACTACATCTAGTGGTCTCTTTAAGAGTCGCTAGATCTGTGGGGCCGGCACTACCGAGATTTGCAAGTGATTTGAAAACTGTTTTAAAAATTGTAAAAGTCAGCCACCGAATTTAGTCGAATTTCTTATTGAAAGGTTTAGTACAAAATGTCACTTGCTCCAGAACGTTTGTCAATCGGTATCCGCCGTCACTTCACAACACCAGGCACACATCCTTACGATCAAGTTTCTTGGGAGCGTAGAGATGCTCAAATCAAAAATTGGAAGGACGGCACAGTTGCATTTGAGCAGCTTGGCGTTGAGTTTCCAACTTCATGGTCGTTGAATTCGACCAACATTGTTTCGCAAAAATACTTCAGAGGCACACCTGGTACCGCAGAACGTGAAAACTCGATGCGCCAAGTTATTGATCGTGTTGCTGACACCATCACAAAATGGGGCACCGAGTGTGGTTATTTTGCCGATCAACTTGAGTCGGATTCTTTCCGCGATGAACTGAAATTTATTTTGGTAACGCAACGTGCGGCGTTTAATTCGCCGGTGTGGTTCAATATTGGTGTTGAAGGTGTTCCACAACAAGCGAGTGCGTGTTTTATTTTGGCTGTTGACGACACGATGGACGCAATCTTGAATTGGTACAAAGAAGAAGGAACGATTTTTAAGGGTGGTTCAGGTTCGGGCATCAATTTGTCGAACATTCGCAGTAGTGCAGAACACCTAAAAGGTGGAGGTACAGCGTCAGGGCCAGTCAGTTTTATGCGTGGTGCCGACTCTTCAGCCGGAACTATCAAGTCGGGCGGCAAAACTCGTCGCGCAGCAAAGATGGTCATTCTTAATGTTGATCACCCAGACATCGAAGAATTTATCTGGTGTAAGTCACATGAAGAAAAGAAGGCTCGCGCACTTCGTGATGCTGGCTTTGATATGGATCTCGATGGAAAAGACTCTTTTTCGGTTCAATATCAAAATGCCAACAACTCGGTTCGTGTAACTGATGAGTTCATGCAGGCAGTCAAAGATGATGCCGACTGGAACTTGCTCGCGGTTAAAGATAGGCGTGTCGTGCGCTCAATTCGTGCGCGCGACTTGTGGCGACAAATGGCGACTGCATCATGGGAGTGCGCAGATCCAGGTTTGCAATTTGACACGACGATTAATAAATGGCACACAGCGCATGCTGCTGGTCGCATAAATGGCTCAAACCCTTGTAGTGAATATATGCATATTGACAACTCAGCGTGCAATTTGGCATCAATCAACTTGTTGAAGTATCTCGACGACAACGACCATTTTGATGTTGAGGCTTACAGTCACACGATTGAAGTTATGTTCACAGCACAAGAGATTCTTGTTGGCAATGCAGATTATCCAACAGAGAAAATTGCAGAGAACAGTCGCTTATTCCGTCAACTTGGTTTGGGTTATGCAAACCTCGGTGCGTTATTGATGGCGCTCGGAATGCCATACGACTCAACAGGCGGTCGCGCTTGGGCTGCAACTCTAACTTCATTAATGACCGGACACGCATATGCAACTAGTGCTCGCACAGCAAGCCGCATGGGCCCTTTCGCTGGATACTCAGCCAATGAGCGCTACATGAACAATGTTTTGCGAATGCATCGTGACGCTAATAAAGAAATCGACAACATTGACGTAGTGCAACAAGACCTTGTAGATGCGGCAACCGCATCGTGGGATGCTGCAGTTCGCGATGGTGAAGAATTTGGTGTGCGCAACAGTCAAGCCAGTGTTTTGGCGCCAACCGGCACAATCGGTTTAATGATGGACTGTGACACAACAGGCATAGAGCCAGATCTCGGATTGGTTAAATTTAAGAAACTAGTTGGTGGTGGCAACATGACGATCGTCAACCAGACAGTGCCACGTGCGCTTAAGCAACTCGGTTACGAGGGCCCGGTTGTTGAGAGAATCGTCGCCTACATCGATGAACAAAAAACAATTGTTGGATCCCCAGACTTGAAAGCAGAGCACTTGCCAGTGTTTGCTTGCTCAATGGGTGACAACACAATTCACTATGAGGGCCATGTTCGAATGATGGGTGCGACTCAGCCGTTTTTGTCAGGTGCAATTTCAAAGACAGTGAATATGCCAGAAGATGCTTCAATCGAAGACATTGAATCACTACATATGTTGTCGTGGGAGTTGGGTATCAAGGCTGTCGCTGTTTATCGTGACAATTGCAAGGTTGGTCAACCGCTCTCAACTGCGAAAAAAGATAGCGAAAAAGGCTCAACAGATGGTGGCGATGCAGTGAATACGGCAACGCAAATCGTTGAACGAATAGTTGAGCGTGTCGTACATCAGCCTGTTCGTCAGAAATTGCCGCGATCTCGTCGCGGCCGAACATTTGAGTTTCGTGTAGCTGACTGCAAAGGTTTCGCCACAATCGGCGAATACGCAGATGGGCGACCAGGCGAAGTGTTCTTGACGGTTTCTAAGCAAGGTTCGACTTTGGCTGGCCTAATGGATGCTTTCGCAAAGAGCATTTCATATGGTTTGCAATATGGTGTGCCAATGCGAGCGCTCATTGAAGCATTTGTGAATACTCGATTCGAACCAGCAGGAATGACAGACGATCCAGATATTCGTATGGCCTCGTCAATTGTTGATTATCTATTCCGTCGACTCGCAGTTGAATATCTAACCGCGGATGAGCGTGCCGAATTAGGAGTATTCACTCGCGAAGAGCGAATGCAACCAACATTGCCAGGAGTTGAAGAATCAATCACTGTCAACACTCAGGGCACTGATGTTTTTTCTGATCCAAAAACAATTCCGTCTGCAAATGACTTAGTTGCACAAATTGATTCTGGTGCGTTCTCTGCACCACCATCTCATGCTGCAAAAAAACCTGCAGCGACTGGCATGATCTGCTCAACGTGTGGTTCGGCAAACATGCAACGTGCGGGGGCATGTTATGTGTGTGGCGACTGCGGTTCTTCAAGCGGTTGCTCGTAAACAATTTGTCTGAACAGACAAGTAAATAATCCTCTACATATATTTAGCACGTGAGCAGTAACCGCCCACTTGTTGAGGTTGCATGGTTTGCGGCCTTGTGTGACGACGATTATGAGTTTCTTGGCGTACCCGATGAAGATTTGCAATCTTCTTGGTCACATTGCGGTGAGATCGTAAGGCGTGCCGAGATTAATGGCTTTGACAACGTGCTGTTGCCATCGGGCTACAGCCTTGGAATTGATGCAACGGCATTTGCCGCAGGTATCGCCACGCAAACAAAACAGATTCGTTTACTACTTGCGTTAAGACTTGGCGAACTTGTCGTACCGCAACTTGCTCGCCAAGTGGCAACACTTCAGCAGATTTCAAATTCGCGACTGGTAATAAATGCAATTTCATCAGAGATGCCGGGCGAGGAGTTATCGAGTGAGGCCAGGTATCGCCGCACCACCGAGTATTTGTATGCACTTGGTGAATTATTGGAGGGTCGTGCGATAAGTCTTGATGGTGAGTTTTTGCAACTAAATGTCGAGCCGCCACGCATCGTCAAACAGAATTCGGGTTGCCCGCCAATCTATTTTGGTGGACTCTCAGAGGCAGCTCGTGATTGTGCTGCAGCCAGCGCCGATGTCTATCTGATGTGGCCCGATACAACCGCCAAAGTATCGAGCGTGATCGTTGATCTTAAATTGAGAGCACAGCAATTCGGTCGATCATTGAAGTTTGGATGGCGTAGTCATGTGATTGTGCGCGAGACCGAGCGCGAGGCTCGTGAGGCTGCTAGACGCTTGTTGTCGCGACTTGACCCAGTAGTGGGCGATGCGATTCGAGCTCGCTCGCTTGACGCAACTTCTACCGGTGTAAATCGCCAAACTGAATTAAGGACAGGATCTGATGACGAGGGTTACATCGAGCAGAATCTTTGGACCGGAGTCGGTCGCGCGCGAAGTGGTGCTGGAATCGCAATTGTCGGTGATCCAGATCAGGTCACAGCCAAACTAAACGAACTCGCTGATGCCGGAGTTTCAAGTTTTATTTTGTCGGGCTATCCGCATCTCAAAGAGTGCGACCTGTTTGCAAAATATGTGTTGCCACAAATAAATCACGGCCCGTTATCGCTTTCTCATACTCAGGTTGCTTTGCACGAGCAGAACTAATTAGCTAGCTAATTAACTAGCTCTGCAGTTGACGCGTTTGATGCCATTGATGAAATTGCTCTGTAAATAGGCAGGCTCTCCAGTTATCTGCAAGTTCGGTGCGCGTCGACGAATCTCATCAAACATTACAGCGATTTCACGACGCGCCAAGTTTGCACCTAAACAAAAATGAGGCCCACCCGCTCCAAAACCAATTTGTGATGGTTGTGCGGTGCGAGTTACGTCAAACTTGAAAGGATCGGCGAAAATTCGTTCATCACGGTTACCAGAGTTGTAAAAAAGTACAACCTTTTGATTTTGCTTAATTGGAAACCCATTAATTTCAGTGTCTTGAGTTGCTGTTCGACGAAAGTGAATAACTGGTGTGGCCCACCGAACTATTTCTTCGACGGCTGTTTTTGTGTGCGTCTCAAAATCGTCAAACCATTTTGCTCGCTGATCAGGATTCTCGGTTAGAGCGACCATTCCATGAGTGATTGCATTTCTAGTTGTTTCATTTCCGGCGACCACCAACAGAATAAAAAAACTTCCAAACTCTTGCGATGAAAGCCGTTCGCCATCAACCACTGCATGCATCATCACACTCGTTAAATCATCTGTTGGGTTGGCGAGTCGAGCTTCGCCAAGTGCCTGGGCATAGGTGAACATGCCGATACCCGCTTCAATCAATCCTTCAAGAGTGCCTGTGAAGTCTGGGTCGCCAGCACCAAGAATCGTGTTCGTCCAATTAAATATCTGCCGTTCATCGGATTCTGGGATGCCCATCATTTCACAAATTATTTGCAGCGGAAATTTACCGGCAATTGCATCAACAAAATCAAATTCTTGACCTTCAAACTCTTCAAGCACACGATCAATAATTGTTCGCGCCTTGACTTTCACGTACTCTTCGATGCGAGCAATCTCGCGGGGAGTAAAACCTTTAGAGACAATAGATCGCAAGCGAAAATGCTTGGGGTCATCCATGCCGATCATTGACCCAAAAAACTCGTTTAACTCTGGCGAAAGGTCGGCGATATTTGAACCTTTACCGCTGCAAAATAATTGCGGGTTTCGACTCACATGCCAGATGTCGTCGTGTCGCGTAAGCGCAAAATAGCCGGGGCCTTTTGGTACAAAACTGAACTCCATCTCTTCAAAAAACCGAATCGGCTCTTCGTTGCGTAGTTTTGCAAAAGCCGATTCACGGTAATCACGCGGGGCGCTCCAGAACTCCCTGGATGAAAGGTCTATCTGGTCTAGCTCTAAATCAAATAATTGCATTCCAAGACTCTAGAACTCGCACAAGTCTCTTACCCCACCCAAGTTATTCGTATTCTGCTTTCGGGTTCGTCATTAAGTGTTGAAACCGCTAGGGTTTTGCATCGTATAATTTCAAGGGAGCAAAAGCCATGACCGAAGCAGTAATAGTTGCAACAGCAAGAAGCCCGATCGGACGTGCCAACAAAGGCACATTGACCGAACTTCGGCCTGACGATATGTCGGCACAAATTATTCGCGCACTTATGGCAAAAGTCCCTCAACTCAAAGCTGACGATGTTGAAGACTTGATGATGGGTTGTGGCCAACCAGCGGGCGAGGCAGGTTTCAATATTGCTCGCGTTGTTGCTGTGCTGGCCGGTCTTGACAATGTTCCTGGGGTAACCGTAAACCGTTATTGCTCGTCAAGTTTGCAGACAATTCGTATGGCCGCTCATGCAATCAAAGCCGGTGAAGGCGATTGCTTTATCGCTGCCGGTGTTGAAACTGTAAGCCGATATGCATCGGGTGCAAGTGACACCGCGCCAAACGCAATTTTCAAGCCATCTGGCATGCGAACCAAAGAGCGCGCCGCTGGTGGTCAAGGCGTATGGTCGGCTGCAACAGGTCTTGCCGACATGTATATCGCAATGGGACAAACCGCAGAAAATGTTCGCGAACTTGAAGGCGTAACGCGTCTTGAAATGGATGCATTCGGCGCACGTAGTCAGCAACGCGCTGTTGCTAATCAAGAAAACGGTTTCTTTGATCGCGAAATTTCGCCACTCACATTGCCGAATGGCACTGTTATCTCAAAGGATGATGGACCTCGTGCTGGTACGACTGCAGAAGGTCTCGCCGGTTTAAAGCCAGTGTTTCGCCCAGACGGAGAAATTACCGCAGGCAATGCGTGCCCATTAAATGATGGAGCAGCAGCGGTTGTTGTAATGAGCGATACCAAAGCTAAGCAATTGGGCATCAAGCCGTTAGCGCGAATAGTTTCATCTGGTGTTTCTGGTTTGAATCCTGAAATCATGGGACTCGGACCAATTGAAGCCTGCCGTCAAGCACTTAAGCGTGCAGGAATGACGATTGACCAAATTGACCTTGTTGAAATTAACGAGGCATTTGCTGCACAGGTGATTCCATCGGCAAAACATTTAGGCATTCCAATGGAGAAACTAAATATTCACGGTGGAGCAATTGCGCTTG
>JBILAG010000014.1:0-36461 GCA_044354345.1 Ilumatobacteraceae bacterium
GTCTGCCAATCAAACGAATATGTGCAAATAAGTCTTCACCAAAATTTGCTTGACGCTAGTGATTTTCATGATTCAGAGTTCAAACCATGTGGCTATTCATATTTTCTAACAACTTGTAAAAATTGTGGTCACTCAGCAATACAGACAGATAATCCTTGTTGGATGCCGACTCGAAAATATGGTTTTATAAAATATGGTGAGCCAATTGAGCACTACCCGAAAGTTTCCTTAATACTTCAATCCCTCAATCTTGACTTTAATGATGTTTCCATACACACTTTCTCGTATAAAGATTTCAAATTGGCAACTTTTTTAGAAAACGACTTGAAAATATCTGAGATAAATCTCAATGATCACGCGGCTTGCTCAGATGATTGGTTACCAGTCGTTTCGGGTAATAGGTCTGAACGAGATCCGATTCCTTTCGATCAATTCATAGCCGAAATTGAAAACAGTGAGAAATCTCATCAAATAATTTTGATTACTAGATTTTTCGACCATATTGCCAATCGTGATTTACTTCGAAAATTGTTTAGTTTGAGTTCCCCTGCTCGACATTTTGTTTTTGACTTAAATGATTACGACCGACTATTTGAAACTGAAACACTTGAATTTGTATGGAATGAGCGCCGAAATCTGTTTCGCCGCTCCGCTATAGAAACGCTTCTTAAGCGCACAAACCTTAACTACTCAATTTTTGCTTACGAAAGTCAAGAAGTTTCTCCAACATTGACTGGGGTGATCTCTGAGAGACTTCAGGTGGCTCAAAAATCAAACACAGTAGCACTCAACTACTCACCGGAGCCACGACTAGTTGAAAAAGTGATTGCACTACGCCAACGATGGCATAACAAACTTGGGAAAACTCATAAACTTGGGATAATCGGGGCAAGCCACAAGGGCATTTCGCTTGCGCAGTTTGTTCTAAGCGATCAAGCGCAATACTCGTTGCATGACGACAAAGAAGCCCTCAGAGGCAAGACGCCACCTATCAACCCTCCTTTGGGCTTTCACTTAGTTTCAGGTTTTGACTTCTCTGAATACACCCATATCGCAGTTACAACAACGCTTGTGGTTGCAGCAAAGATAATCCCAAAGCTGCGAGACTCCGGCTACACAGGAGAAATTTTAGATTTTGACTGTCAAAGATTGGATTAAACGAGTTTTATTTCGGGATATAGCTGCAGAACTTTTACTCCAGCTCCGAGCGTTTCTTTTAATCTTGCAGTAATTTTCTCAGTGTGAATCCATGCTAGACAGATCACAACTTTTGGATTTTTCTCAGCTAGTGAACTATTCGGAAGTATCGGAACTTCAAAAGCATTTAGCCATTTGCCACATTTTTGCGGACTGTCGTCAATAATGAAATTCAAAATCGGTCCGAGTTCGAAAAAATCAATCAATAAATTAGCACTTCGAGCTGCGCCGAAACCACCAACTACCTCCCCATCGTATGGCTTCAATAGTTCCGCAACTTTAATTTTGTCAGCCATGATTCGGTCTCTGAAAATATTGATACCCCGATCAGCATCAAGACCCAGCTTGCGTTCAAGCAATAGTAAATTCACCACCGATTCAGAAACTGGTGCTTTTGCTGAAAGCAACTTGGCAAAGCCAATCGCAGCGCCACCTTGAGTATCAATTCGCTTTATATCGACTAAATCAAGCCCGCAACGATTCAAAAAAGGAATCAAACTAAGCAGCGAATGAGTGCTCACATGCTCATGAAACACCGTTCCGATTAATCCTTTTTCGACAACATCAACGAGATACGAAAACTCAAACGAGAACACTGAGCCGTCGTGCATTAACGAAGCCACATTGGTTGCAAAACTAATCAAATCATCATTATGTGCAAAGACATTATTTGCTGAAATCACATCAATTTTTTTAAATCGATCTTTGATTCTTCGAACTGAATCAGCTGAGAAAAACTCTTCCCACGTTTCAACGCCTTGTGACCGTGCATGCTCGGCCGGTGCGTGTGCTGGATCAATTCCGAGAATCTCAGAGCCGAAACGCGTCTTAAGTGTTTGCAAAAAGAGTCCGTCGTTTGAACCGATGTCAAGACATACAGAGGCCACATGACCGTCTAATAGTTTTGCAACTAAGTCTGCATACATCTTGAAATGCTCAATCAGAGCTGGGTTCTTGCTCGGCATATAGGTGAATTCAGCGTCAAATAGAACTGCAGGTGGCAAAATATCCAATAACTGAATGTGTCCGCATGCTTCGCACCTATAAATATCGAGAGGAAACAACGGCATTTGATTCTCGCCAGTCGCGCGGTAGTGATCGGCAATTGTGGTTAGCGGTAACTTAACCGACAAAACAAGTTGCCCAGATTCACATAACCTGCATTTTGTTCGACGAGTCAACATATTGAAATCCCCTATCCTTAACGTGTATGAAGATCCTAGTATCTGGAGCGAACTCTTTAATTGGCAGCCATGTTGCTGAGTCCCTTGCTTCGCAAGGTCACGAAGTGGTGGGTACTTTTAGACGACACAACGAGAGGGTAAGACACCTCAAGGAAAATTCGCTTGTAAGAATGACAGAGCTTGACCTCTCATGTGCAGACGACTTCAAGCGACTGGATTCAAATTTTGAGGCAATTGTACATAACGCGGGATCTTTCCCCTGGGTTGACGTTGACATCAATAATGTAGTGCAATGCAACGTGCTCGGCTCACTCAACCTAGCTAATTGGCTGAAGCAACAAAGTTCAATTATTCGCATAGTCGCGTATTCGACACTCTCTGTCTACGGCAATATTGTTGACCAGATTCTCACCGAGAATACGCCAACCAATTCTCACGAAATTTACGGTTCGTCAAAGCTTGCATCCGAACATTTAATATCGCAATTGGGGTGCTGCGAAAATCAACTTATAATTAGGTTTCCGAGCGTTCTTGGGAAGTACGCTCACCGCGCGTTCATCCCGCGAATGGTTGAAAGTTTTCAATCGAACTCAGCGGTCAAAATTTCAAACCCAAATAAACTTTATAATTCGATGACAACCCTGAAAGCAGTTGCTGATTTCACTAATCACTTCTTAATTTCTGAACTGAAAGGCAAGCATATTGCGAATATCGGGGCCGAAAAACCGATGACAGTTTCACAAATAGCAGAGTTTTTAAAGACCTGCCTAAAAAGCAGTTCAATGATATCAATAAATCAAATAGAGTCGAACTGCTATCTGATAGATAACACGGCGGCGGTAAATCTTGGCTACCAAGCACCAACGGTTCAAGAAACCTTGAATTATTACTCAAAAGAAAGCGGCTGGGTTTAATCAGTAGGCTGACGTTTAGCTCATCGCACTTTGAATTAAAAAGGCTCAAATTTGCAAAAAAATATTATTCATCCAACCGCAATCGTTGCGCACGATGTTGAACTAGGGGAAAATAACCGAATCGGACCGTATTCGATAATCGGCGGTATGGGTTGCAAAGTTTGGATTGGCTCAAATAACTATTTTGGTGCCTACAACCTAATCGGTTCACCAGCAGAGTTTGCGACTGGATGCCCAGTAGAAGCAATGCTTGATTTTGAACAATGGTCAACTGCGAATCCATCTCAAGTATCCGGAGTCAAAATCGGTGACTACAACGTGATGCGAGATCGAGTCAGTATTGACTCTGGAATAAATCAAGTTACGACAATTGCCAACCGTTGCTACCTTCATTCAAACTGTCTGGTAAACCATGATTGTCAATTGGGCGAAGGCGTTGTGTTTGCTCCAGGTGTTATCTCAGCAGGTACCTGTAGTTTCGGAAAGTACTCTCAAATTGGCGTGAACGCAGTTCTTCACCAAGGACGTAAAGTTGGTGCATTTACAATGGTTGGTATGAACGCCACAGTTACACGCGATGTACCTGACTTTGCTCTGAGCTATGGAAGTCCATCAAGAACTATGGGTGTAAACCGAATACGTCTTGCACGACTAGGAATTTCAAAAAATGATATTGACGCAACGAATGACTTTTTAAATGGACTAAATCAAACCTGCCCCGAGTCAGTGTTATCACTTCTAAAATGACTAAAGTTAACTCATTGTGACTTCTAAGAAGCTTGCGTTTGATGGTGGAACACCTGTTCGCGCAACACCGATGCCACCGCGAATTGGGTTTGGTCCGGAAGAAGAAAAAGAACTTTTGGAGTGCATCGCGCACTATCGCAATCTTGATTCTGATCCTCCATATATTGGTCTATGGAACAAGCGTTTCTCTGAAGCATTCGCAGAATATCAGGGAGGAGGTTTCTCGCTTCCGGTTAGTTCTGGAACGGGTGCTCTCTATGTTTCACTATCATCTCTGGGGCTTCCCAAAGGATCAACGGTGCTTACTTCGCCTGTGACTTGTAGTGGAGTACTTGGCAGTATCCAAGCACTCGGATTTGTTCCTAAGGTTGTTGACTCCGCGCCTTCTAGTTTCAACATAGACGCCGAGCAAGTTGCGGCTCGCATTTCGGAAGATGTCAGTTGCCTTTTGGTTACTCATGCCGCAGGAGAACCTGTTGACGTGCCCGCAATTAAACGCATCTTGGAAAACAAATCAATCGTGATTCTTGAAGATTGTAGCCAGGCGACTGGTGCTTCAATTCGTGGCGAGAAGGTCGGAACTTGGGGAGATATTGCCGCTTTCTCAACCATGTACAGAAAGAATCTTGCTGCTGGTGCAAGCAGTGGACTTGTTTTTACAAAAGATTTCGAGGCTTACCGAACAGCACTCAGTTACTCGGACCGCGGAAAACCAGTTTGGCGACTTGACTTGAACCTTCGAGATCCACAATATGCATCGTTTCCTGCATTGAATTGGAACTCAAGCGAGATGTCAAATGCTATTGGCCTAGCAAGCCTTCGCCGTCTTGACAAAACTAATGAGCTAAGACGAGTTTTTTTAAAAAAATTGTTTATAGAACTCGCGGATGCCGACACAGTCTGCTCGCCATATGCATTTCACGATGGCTTTGCTCCATTTTACTTCCCTATTTTTGTAGATCAAGAAAAAATCAAAGTCAGCGTTGAGCAATTCGCAACCGCCATTGAAGCAGAAGGAATACCGCTCGGCGCAAAATATGGTTGCCTTGTAAACACCTGGCCTTGGATCACCGAATATCTATCTGACACTTTTGTCGCTAGAAATGCTCTGTTAACTCGAAATACTTCGTTCAACCTGCATCTCAACGAAAATTACGGCGAACGCGAAGTCAAGGACATTGTTGAAGCATTCGCTAAAGTCTCAGCCTCTTACTCCCGTTAGGCGAAATAAAATTTGCGGTGCCACGACTGGCTAAACATAGACGTTTATAACTATTAGCGTCAAGTGGGTGAATAAGTTTCGGGAGCAGTTCAGTTTGGACCCGCAAGTTGCTTATTTAAATCATGGATCGTTCGGTGCGGTGCCTCTGGCCGTTGCAGCAGTGCAGCGCGAGTTACAAATTCTCGAAGAGAGTAATCCAAATTTGTTTTTCCGTACTACCTTGCCGAAGCTGCACAACGAAGCACGAGCATTCGTCGCTGAGTGGCTGAGCACTTCGCCCGAACTTTTTGCTTTCGTACCCAACGCGTCGCAAGGTGTGATAACTGCCGCAAGCGCGCTAGTTACAAAACAACGCTCACAAATAGTTGCAACAAGTCTCGGATACGGCGGTGTACTTAATGGTCTCGCTGAAATTGCGCGCCGCACACAAAGCACAATACGCATTGCCGAAATTGAGTTCACTGCCGGCGCGCAAACTGCAGACGACATCGCCGACAGCGTGTTCGCGGCGCTTACAAATGAAACAAGTCTCGTCGTGCTTGACCAAATCACTTCCGAAACGGCACTTGTGTTGCCGATCGACCAAATCGTACGAACAATTCGCCGAGTAGCGCCGAATGCACATGTGGTTATTGATGCTGCACATACCCCGGGCATGTTGTCACCTGCGCTGCCCACTGACTTTGACGTGTGGGTTGGTAATTTTCATAAATGGATATGCGCTCCACGAGCGTCTGCAGGGCTAGTTTGCCACACGGCGAAAATTGCAAACCTAATCACACCTCTCGCACCATCATGGGATTTCGAAGCCGGGTTTCCAAAATCTTTTTTTGCACAGGGCACTGATGATTACTCGAGCTACCTCGCCACACCACACGCAATTAAATTTCACGACTCAGTAAGTTTTATTGAGCGCGACACTCAGAATCGAGGTGTAATTGAGGACGCTTCAAAAATGCTTCACGAACACTGGGGCACTGAACCAGATGTACCAACAGAAATGTTTTGCCCGTGGATGCGCCTTGTGCGGTTGCCGATGAAACAACAACTAACTAAACCACAATGCGATGCACTCACACTGAAAGTAAGTCAAGAATTAAAGACAGAAACGGTAATCGTCTCGCCCGGCGACGCAACTTATGTGCGCCTCTCGGCACAAATCTATAATGAAGTTAATGATTACGAAAAACTCAAATCAGTGCCAAATTTAGCGAAAGACCTTTAAAAATCGCATCACCACCAGTTATTGTCGGCAACTATAAATATTCAAGCACCGATGCTCAACGCACATTGCTAAGTGTCGGTGCTCTGTGGCGCCATCACCTGCATGATGTTGAGCGCGACCCGCGTCGCGTTGCGTCAGTCGCCGAAGAACTCGTGCAAAGTCTGAAGTCTCTCAGTGTTCTAGACAACACATTGCCTGATCTTGAACTTGGTGCGAGGCTCGAGCAACTCGGCGAGGCAGCGGCATCCAAATTTGACGAGATTGATCCAAAAAAAATCGTAACTTGGCTTGCCAACTTGTGGCCAATGTTGGCAAAACTCCACACTGCCGACACGCAAGATTTAGTGAAACCCAATATTGGCCAAGTTGTCGGAATTCAATCCTCAACAAACAGCGTTCCAAAAACTTCGATTGCGCACGGCATTGTTAACTACGACGGCTTAGAGGGCGATCGTCAAATGGCGCGCACCCACCATGGTCGACCGTGGCAAGCACTTTGCATCTGGAGTGACGACTTGATCGACATGCACGCGACCAATGGTCACCCGATTACTCGTGGCAGTGCCGGTGAGAACATTACGCTTAGCCAACTTGACTGGTCGAAAGTTCGCCCAGGCGCAACGCTTGAATTCGGTTCGGTGCGAGCACAAATCACAGGATATGCGATTCCTTGTAAGAAAAATGCGCGTTGGTTCAGCGACGGCGATTACCAACGCTTGTCACACGAACTCGGCGCGGTGAGTCGTGTTTATTGTCTAGTTACACAGCCTGGCAAAGTTACTATCGGCGACATCGCAACTTGTAAATAATCAGCAAGTCGAGGCGCTGACTCCAGCGACATTTAGTTCGGTGATCAATTCGTCGCGAGTCTTGATGTCAGCAACGCCCATTGTCCACTCGGTGCCACACAAAATCGGTGTATCGGCCCAAGTTCGCTCGCTACCAGTAACGCCAAGCAACGAAAGCGCTTCATCGCTCGCAAGTTTTTTGGCAGCTTGGCTGACATAAATATCGAGATCAATTTGCGTACCTTTTCGCTTACATTGCCACGACTCTTTATTTTCTGACGGAGATTTTTGCCAAAGTGACGACAATGGCTCGCAAACAACTTTTGAGATTGCGCCAGCAACGCCAGCCACTTCGATTGATTGAGTCACTTCAGATTCGTCTGAAGTCGCGTCACTTCCACCGCATGAGACGATAAACAACAACATAGTTACTAACGCAAGTTTTTTCATTTGCAGCCCCAACGGGATTCGAACCCGTGCCGCCACCTTGAGAGGGTGGTGTCCTAGTCCACTAGACGATGGGGCCAAGTAGAGATTTAAAGGATACCTATCTGCCAAGTCGTTTCAAGAAGGTAGATGTGTATGCGCTCAATACACCTCTAGAACAAGAATCTCAGTTAGCAGGCTTGGCGTAAATTAGGTCAACCCAAAGTGTTCGCATCGTCTTTAGATCTTTATAAATATGTGAAATATCCCAAAATCGAAAACCAGCATCGCTAAGAATCTTGTCAAGTTCATGGATCGGTGGCGGTTGACCGTAGATATCGTCAAACTGCCACTCTGTTAAGACAACTTTAGTTCGTTTGAGAACTTCAGTAGCACCACGCAACACTTCAAGTTCCCAGCCTTGCGTATCAATTTTCAAAACATCAACTCTGTTTTCATTGAACCAAGTCGCTGACTTATTTTTGGACGAAGTCAAAATATCATCTAGCTTCTCTACTGAAACTTCGACTTCATAATTGTCTTCAGCGCCGAGTTCTAAAAATGATGGAGTTGATCTGAGACCATGGTGCGCCTGCGCTGTCTCGGCAGATTTGTTCATTTTGTGAAATGATGATGTAGTCGATTGTTTATTGCTTCCATTTAACGTCAATTTTCCAGGACTACTGCCCACTCCACAATTAATAGCCTCAGCGCGGACAGAATATTTAGCGACAACGTCCTGTAATTCAGCAAATGCAGCGGGCAACGGTTCTAATGACAAGCAGCGTGCGGTTGGCCACCAACTAAGAAAAGATTCAAGTGTTTGACCAATGTTCGCACCAACATCAACTACAAACCTTGGTTCGGAAGCGACACCACTCCACTTCAAAGCGCTTTCCAAACCTCGACGGCGATCGAAATACATCGGATCAAGACCATGTATTTTCGGCTCGCCACTCATTGTTTAAGTTTAATAGTTGGGGAGCAAGTATTCGAACCAGTGCCGCCTTTTTGAGGGAGCCCTAGATAACTAGACGATGGGGCTCAGTCGACACCTAGCACTGTCTATTAACTGAATAATGTTGGTGGTTAGCAACGAAGTATTGTGACTCTGACACGGGCAACAAATTTGTCTGATAAATCACAATTCTCTTATCTTTGCGATCAAAAAAATAACTACTGCGCGAATTTCAGAGTGAAGGCTAAAAATTGAATTGAGTTTTGATTTAAGTCTTGTTTAATGGCCTCTCATTGCATTCGCCACCAATGAATGTGGTGAGTGACCAGTAAATTCTGCGAGCCACCAAGATGTAGCAACTAACTTTGCAATGTCTATGTCGCCATCTAATTCATCAGACCCAAGCGCATAGACCAAATCTTCCGTCGCCAAATTTCCGCGTGCGGCTTTGCCCGCGAACGGGCACCCTCCGAGTCCACCCAGCGACGAGTCAATAACTTTCAAACCGCAATCTATTGCTTCAATCGCATTGGCTATTCCCATGCCATACGTGTCATGACCATGAAAAGCTAATTTGTTTACATCAACTTCTCCCGCAATAGCAGAGATAATTTCTCGCGTTTTTTTTGGAGTCGCAACACCGATGGTGTCTCCTAGGCTGACTTCGTAGCATCCCAAGTCAATTAATTTTTTTGTGAGTTTGACCACAGTTTCAATATTGATACTGCCTTCAAATGGGCATCCAGCGATGGTTGAGACATAGCCTCGAACTTTGATGCTTTGTTTTTTTGCCTCTTCAATAATTAGAGCGGCTTGTAAAAGACTTTCCTCTATCGAGCAGTTGACATTTTTGTTGTTAAACGTTTCGCTTGCTGCAACAAATACGGCGACATGTGAAGCACCTGAGCTACTTGCGTCAATAAAACCTCGCTCATTTGGCGTTAACCAGATACTCGTTAAATCTGATAGTTCTGTAATCCCAGATAGCACTTCTCTGCTTCCTGCAAGCTGTGGAATACGATCGGCCCGCACAAATGACCCCGCTTCAATATTCGTTATTCCCGCTGAGTAAATGCGCGAGATGAGTTTAATTCTGGTTTCCACAGAAAGGATAAAAGATTCGTTTTGTAGTCCATCACGCGGACCGACTTCGACAATTTTGATACTCATTATCTTTCAATCTTTAAAGAATTGAGTCACCTCAATTTTTAAGTAACCCGTTCAGGAAAAAATCTGCGTGGTGCTTTCCAACTTCAATCGCCGAAAGCTTTCCTCCGCTGCGATACCAACGACTTGCACTGACGATTGATCCAATCATCATTTGATAAGCAAACCTCGCATCTAAATCTCCTCGAAACACTCCCTTTTCTATGCCGCCGCTTATTGACTTAATCCATGTGGCCTCAATTTCGTCGCTACCTTCAACCAAAAATCTAAATTCGGGCAACCGAGACAAAAATCCAAAGTCATTTTGCAAGATCTGTAATTCGCTACTCCATCGGTCAAGAGCGGTGAAACCAAAAACAACTAGATTCTCCAAAACTGCAACTGGATCTTGGGTTTCATTTTGAATATTTTCGTACCCAGACTTAAATTCTTTAAAAACCTCACTAAGGATAATGAAGATTATTTCATCTTTTGACTTGAAATGATGGTAAAGACTGCCAGAAAGTATTCCCGATGCTTTTGCAATATCTCTAACAGTCGCACTTGCACAACCTTTTTCAGCTAATACCTCTGCAGCAATTTTGAGAATTTCATTTCGGCGAACATTGGGCTCCGCTTTGAATTTATCTTGGAAGGCAACTTTTTTAGCGATCACGGTCTAAGCATACCCCATTCGTTTTTTTCTATAAATTCATTGTTACTTTCGCGGCATTCCCAAAACTCTTTCAGCAACACCATTTTTCAAAATTTCATCTGTCCCTCCACCAATCCTCATGCCTGGTGCTCCAAGAATGAATTCACTCCACGCATAGGCTTCGGGGTACCCAGAATCTGCAACTATTTTTGGCCCTAATAAAAGCCCAGCAACATGGGACATTTGGCTCATCACCGTACAGATGGCTATTTTCGTCAGCGCCATTTCAGGTCCAGGTACTGCGCCCTCACGATAATTACCAGCGAGCCTCTGAGTCAACATTTTGGTTACCTTATAACCGATAACTAACTTTGCGAGTTCGTCCCGAGTTACAGAACTAGATTCACCCAACTCACGACAAAGCTTCAACAAGAGCTCAATAAGCTCCTCCGATGGTAAAAGTTCGCTTCCGATTGAGGATCTTTCGTTCATCAGAACGTCTATTACAACCCGCCAGCCATCTCCTAAGGTCCCGACCAAATGTTCCTCATCAACAAAAACATCTGTCAAAAAGACTTCACAAAACTCAGCTCCACCAGTCATCTGCCTTATTTTTCGTACATCGATGCCCTTCGATTTCATATCGATTAGAAAAACCGATAAGCCAGCGTGCTTAAGACTTCCTTCTTCTGTTCTGACAACGCAAAGTCCAAGATCTGAATGTAGGGCTCCGGAGCTCCAAACTTTTTGACCATTAAGCACCCACCCACCTGATTTTCGGTCTGCCCTTGTTTTGATATTGGCTAAATCTGAACCTGCTTCTGGTTCAGAAAATAATTGGCAGACGAGTTCGTCTCCACGATGAATTTTAGGAAGGCGTTGACGTCTTATGAACTCGTTACCGTAACGGTCAAGCGATGGACCGATCACCTGAGTTCCAGTACGGATCAAACTATTATCGGGGAAACCATTAGCAACAAGCTCAGAACTCAGAACACGAGAAAACTCAGTTGGTAATCCCCGTCCGCCTATATCTATTGGACCACTGATCCACCCAAGACCAACCTCAAACAAGTCGCGCTGAAGCATCCTTGATTTCTCAACAGCGAGAGCCTCTTCTTTCAGCGAGAGACCACTCCCGGAAACAAGAGGTATTAAAATTCTGCTTGAACTCTGCTTTGCTTCACAAGATTCATTCTGACCATACTCTTTACCAAACTTACGAATGAACTCTTTTACCTCAAGAGCAAACTGATCATTCGTGATTGTCGCTGACATCACACAACCTCTATCTATTCAGGATCATTACTGACTAATGAGATGAAACTGACAACCTCCCCAGGTTGACCTCCAAGATTATGTGTTAAACCAAATTTAGGATTCAGTATTTGTCGTGCACCTGCTTCACCTCGAAACTGCAACCACATTTCAAAAAGCATCCGCAAACCTGATGCACCAATCGGGTGACCAAAACTCTTTAATCCCCCATCTGGGTTTACAGGGAGCTGCCCGTCAGAATCAAACCTTCCGGAGAGCACATCGCGCCAGCCACTTCCTCTCTCAGAAAAGCCCAGGTCTTCCATCAGCACTAACTCTGTTGGGGTGAAGCAATCGTGAACCTCAGCCATTGAAATTTGAGTCGCTGGGTCTGTAATGCGGGCTTGTTCATAGGCAACCTTTGCGCATGACACCACTTCAGGAAATGTTGTGTAGTCATAATCTGGATCAAATGAACCAGTACCAGTACCAACAGCCAACGAAAGGGCTCTCACATACATTGGTTTATCGGTGTATTTGTGCGCGTCTTCTGCCCGACAAATCAGGGCGGCAGCGGCACCATCTGAAATTCCGGAACAGTCAAAAACATTAAGATCACCTGCGATACGGGGCGACTTTGAAATAGTTTCAGCAGAAACCTCTCGTTGAAAGTGCGCACGAATGTTTTTGGCTCCATTTGAATGATTCTTTGAAGCAATATGGCTCAAAGCACTTCTCATTTCTTCACTTGAAACCCCAAATTTTTTCATATAAGCGGGTACCAAAAATGAAAACATCGCAGGAGCAGTTAAGTCGACTGAAGTTCCATCTGTTGGTGATGACGGAACAACCAGTCCTGTCATATTTGAGTCTTTGAGTTTTTCCACCCCAACTGCCATTACCAAGTCGTATGCACCAGAGGCAACTGCGTAACATGCATTTCGAACGGCCTCAGAGCCTGTTGCACACATATTTTCCACTCGCGTTACGGGCTTGTTTAAAAGTTTGAGAGGCTTGCTAAGTACCAGTCCAGACTGTCCGGTGACGGCGGTGCCAAGCCAAAACGCGTCAACGTTAGAAGCTAAAACACCTGAACTTTCGCTTAGTTCCTTTACTGCATCGATAACAAGATCGTCTGCGCTCTTTTCCCAATGGTCACCAAATTTCGTACAGCCCATCCCGACTATTGCAACCTGGGTAGATGTGTTTCTATTTGCCACTTACAAAACCTCCTCTATTGGTCGTGCTTTCCAAAAATAGTTACGAACACCGTTCGGTGCGATTGAAATCAATCTGTAAACCATTTCAACTCTGTCTGAAACTTTTACTTTGTCAGGCGTGACTTCAGTTAATTGACACCTGAATCGTCCGCCCCCATCAAAATCAATTACCCCCACAACGGTAGGAGGATGCATAGAAAATGCAATTCGATCAATCGTGAATGTTTTAATAGTCGCTTTGATATCGCTCATCAGAACATTTTGCGATTGATCAATCGAACCACACTTCATACAAATTCTTTGAGGTGGGAGTTGGCGGCTGCCGCATTCTGTGCATTGAGTACCAAAAAAGCCAAACTTCCATTCTTGATTTCGAGAAGCAACTGGCGCCGAAGGAGCTTCTGGATCAGGACGACGCGAAGACTCACGACTAACCAACTCTCGCCAAATCAAATACGTTGCGATGTCAATCTCTTCACTTCGCCCAACTAAAGGCATACCAACTCGTGATTCAATAACTTTTTCATTGGTTTCAAGAATCATTGCGTCGGCACCATCTGCTCCAGTTATTACCAGAATTTTTTGCCCAGGTTCAGAATTCTCAAGTGTCCATGCAAGACGTACACCCAAATCGGCTGATCCTAAAAATCCAAACTGGTTAACTTGCTCACTTGATTGGCTCGAAATTTTGAGTACATTAGAAACCGATGCACTCGCACGTGGCGAAGCAGAAGAAACGACCAAAGCCGAGAAGTCTGAGGGCGCCATTGAATTTTTTGCCATTATCTGATTCGCTACAGAAATCATCGACTTGGCTTGTTGGTCGGATGTCCACCGATCATCCCAAACTTGTGAGCCAATAGACCCCTCCGAGCGCCATCGATCCATGACTGGAGAAGTCTCAGAGACAATGTCAATAATTTCAACTGCTGGTTCTTCACTAAATGTAAACGCAGAAGATCCATCTCCGCCGTAGATTTCATCATCA
Source organism: Ilumatobacteraceae bacterium (assembly GCA_044354345.1). Taxonomy (GTDB): domain Bacteria; phylum Actinomycetota; class Acidimicrobiia; order Acidimicrobiales; family Ilumatobacteraceae; genus BACL27. Next base: position 13,928 of record JBILAG010000014.1, read on the forward strand.
GAGCCAGGTTTTCCGAAACGCAAATCAGAGAGAATTACAAGTGACTGCGCTTTCTCATTTGACGCCATACGTATTGCGCCAAAACTTGACCTAATCGAGCCGCCAACATCATAAGCACCCATCAGATTTGACATTCCTAAGACCGCAGACATTGTTGAAGCGCTCCCCTTATCCAAGATTGGTGGGTGAGTCGTTGAGAACCATAGGGACTTCGGCTCAAGGTTGCCCTTTAAAGCAATTCGTGCTGCTTCGACTCCCATGGTTGACGCATCCTCGTCATACGAAGCAACCGTTCGACTTCCCCTGCCCGAGTTCGTTCTAAATGCTGCAGACATTAAATCTCTATTTAAGCGATAATTCGGCAAATACCAAGCCCAAGTTTTTATACCAGTTTTCAAAATATCAACTACCTTTCAGTTTTATTTCTTTAAAATCCGTAGAGCCGAGATGCATTGCCCGCCATCATTAGTTCAAGTCCATTTTCTGAAACAACCGGCACTTCGCCTTTATATGAATCTGCGAGCCCTTTGAACTGTTCAACCCATTTTTCAAGTTGCTTACCTTCTGGGTCTTCTCCCGGCCCTCGAATAATGTCAGAGCCAAATATGATTCGGTGCGAGCCAACTCTTGATAACGCGACTTTAACTCGTCTTCGAAATTCTGAGTAATCGGCATCTGCAGATTTCTGCCACAACGATAAATCAAGATAGACGGACTGCCACCCCGAAGCGATATCAACTGCTTCAAGCCACCATGCTTCAAATCCGGCGTGAGCAAACACCCATGAGACTGTCGGATAAGCAGCCATTACCGGCGCAATTTCTGATGGCCTTGAATATGGGGTAATCAATGGGTCCCCACCTAATGAAGAGGTGTGAATCACAATTGGAACATTGTTATCACGAGCGAAGTCAAACACCCACCAATGGGACTGGTCGGTCAATCTCCAACCAGCTGCGGGGTAAATCTTTATTCCAGAACAACCTTTGCGTCCAACAACTTCAGTCAATCGACTTCTCGCATCGTGATGTCGCGGATCAATCCCCGCACAGTAACGAATCCGACCATTTGATGACTCAAAAAGGCCATCATGAAAGTCATGTAATTCATCGATTGTCACATCAGTAGATGAGCGACCAGCAGCAAGAGTCCAATCAACAACGGGAATGAGGCCTCCATCAATTCCAACTCGATCAAATGCCGCAATTGTTAAAGATCCGGAAGGATCACTTTGCTTGACCATCACATTTGGTTCTACTTCTTCTATATTTCGCATTGGCTCTCTGCGCCCCAATGCTTGCCTTGCCCAAGCCAATCGAACACCGCTCGGAATTAAATCCCGATCAAGAATGTGAATATGAGCGTCAATTATTTTCACGCAGATTCCCGAATCAGTACATGCGCAGTAGATACAGATGTCTGCCAATCAATAACCCCGCCACCAATTTGAGCGAGTGCGACTCTTGCACCATCCACTTGCCGGGGTCCAGCATTTCCTCGTAACTGAAGTACAAGTTCATTTATTTGAGCCAAGCCACTAGCTCCAAGAGCGTGCCCGCGTGAAATTAGTCCACCTGAAGTATTGATGGGAAGAACTCCACCCATCGCAGTGTGCCCACTCATCGCCCATTTCAATTCGTCACCAATCGGACATAAACCGCAACCTTCCCACGCAATGACTTCATACGCGACACTCGCATCATGAATCTCTGCAATCTCAATTTCGCTTGGCGCAATTCCTGCTGCCTCATAAGCTGCGGTCGTTGCCGCTCGCACAGAACTTGGCTCCGCAACACCCTTCGGTGGGCGAGATGCAAGACGAGAACCAGCAATACGGATAGCTGCACCGCGCCCACGAAGCCGAGAAACTATTACCGCAGCTCCACCATCGCTTACCGGCGAACTCATCAAACTTGTAATTGGGTCTACAACCATTCTCGATCCCAAAACCGTCGATAAGTCGTGACCATTTTGGCGATGAGCTTTGGGATTGAGCGCTCCGTATTGATATGCCTTTGCCGCAATTATTCCGAATGCGTCGGATGTAAATCCCTTTTCAGACATCAGCTCCTTCGCTAAAGCTGCCTGCCTGTCAACCAAAGGAGTCCGATCTATCCCCGATCCACTTCCGGTTGCAAACATTTCTTCAACGTCAGTTCCTGAACGATAAGCAGCAAAAGTCACTGACTTATCAATGTGATTGGCCTTCTCCACACCTAACGCCATTGCGGTGTCGCACATTCCAGACGCAACCGCCATCCATGCGAGATGAAGGGCGTTACCGCCAGATGCACAAGCATTCTCCACATTGTGAATCGGAATAGTTCCGAACCCAAGTGGATAAGTAACAACTTCACCTCGGATGCACTCTTGTCCAGTTATTAACCCAGCCAAAGAATTGGCAAAGAAAATTGCTTGAATATCTTTTGACTCCATTTCAGCATCCGCAAGCACTTCTTCTACTGACTCCCGAGCCATGTCTTTCATTGACAAATCGAGAAATTTACCAAATTTTGTCATGCCGATTCCGCGGATGTAGACCTCTTCCATGCTGTTACTACTTAGCCTCTCCGTTAGACATGTTTCTGAATTCTCAATTTCTTAAACTGGTTATCGGAGTTGGCCAAGAAGCGGAAACGCCACCATCAACTACGAGTGAGTGGCCATTAACGTAACTCGCGTCAGAACTAGCGAGAAACGCTGCAGCTCCTGCTACTTCTTCTGGTTTACCTTGTCTTTTCATCGGCGAAATTGAATCACGTGATTGAACTGCTTTTGGATCTGAACCAAATTCTCGACGAACCATAGTTGAATCAATGACGCCAAGAACCACAGCATTTGAGCGAATTCCGTTTCGCCCATACTTAACGGCGATATGCCTCATCACAGCAAGTTGGCTGGCTTTTGTGGCTTCGTAAGCAAGAGACCTACCACTACTTAGGACTCCAGCAGTTGAGCCCACAAACACGAAACAGCCTTTTGATCTTTCAACCATTTCAATTATTAAATTCTGAGCCACTTGCCAGTGACCGCGAACATTTACGTTCACGTTTAAATCCCAATCTTCAATGGTCTGATGTTTGAGAGAGAACGATGCCGAAACTGCGGCGTTAGCAACAACAACGTCGATTGGCCCTAAAGATTTTCGCGCTTGATCAACTAACGACTGGCAATCCTCAGAGTTTCCAAGATCTGCTTGAATTGCAACTCCGTCTCCGCCACAATAACTTAAAGTTTCTTTCGCAGATTCTAAATTTAAATCCACAACCGCAACAGATGCCCCTTCTGCGGCGAGCCTCATAGCAATTGCTCGTCCATTACCAATCGCAATCTCTTCAGATTCGCTCCGCGGTCCATCGGCACCGCCTCCAAGAATCAACGCGTTTACTCCATTAAATCGACTCATTGGTGTGGGCACGAACATTTAATAACTCTTTGGCAACCCAAGAACGTTTTGAGCGATGTAGTTAAGGGTCATCTCTTGGCTAACTGGTGCAATACGAATAACACGAGACTCTCTCCAATACCGCTCAATGTTGTACTCGGTTGCGTAGCCCAATCCGCCAAAAGTTTGCATAGCCCGATCAGTTGCCAAAAATCCGGCATCGGCAGCCAAGTACTTTGCAGTGTTCGCTTCGTCACCACACGGAAGACCGTTGTCGCACTTCCAAGCCGCCAACATAACCATGTTCCAAGCCGCCTGAAGTTGCGCATGCGAGTCTGCAAGCGGGTGACTAATTGCTTGGTTCGAGCCAATTAACTTTCCAAAAACCTCACGTGTTCCTGCATACTCAACGGCTTTCTTAAGTGCAACTTCACCAATACCGATAGCTGTTGCGGCCAGAAGAATTCTTTCCGCGTTTAATCCTGCAAGAATATGAAAAAAGCCGCGACCTTCCTCTCCGACCATTCGCCAATTCTCCACAGGAAGATCTTCGTAAAAAGTTTCACAACTTGCTACTGCGTTTCTACCCAACTTTTTAATCGGACGAATTACAACGTGTTTAGGGTCTAAATCGGCAAGGAATAAAGTCAGTCCACCAAATCGGTTTTCTTTGTCCTCTCCAGTCCTTACGAGGATGAGAACAACTTCTGACTCCAATGCTTTTGAAGTCCAAATCTTTTGACCGGTGATTCTCCAGCTTCCATCGGTTTGCTTAACTGCCTTGGTGGTTATACGAGATGTATCAGTTCCTGCATTTGGCTCAGTCACGCCAAAAGCGACATGCAAATCTCCCGAGACCGCTCGAGGTAAAAACTCTTTCTTAAGACGCTCATTGCCATACTTAATAACCGGTTGAAGTCCAAATACTGTCAAATGCATGGCAGTGCACGCATTCATGGCACCACCCGATGCGGCCACTTCACGCATCATTATGGCTGCTTCCAATATCCCCTTGTTTCCCCCACCGAACTCTTCAGGGAAAGCCAACCCCAGCCATCCATCTTCCGCCATGGCAGAATAAAAATCCCAAGGGAAAAGGTGTTGCTCATCGCAGTTTGACCAATATTTGTCGTCAAATGTTGCACATCGCCGACGAACAGCCTCTGCAATCAGAGTCTGATCCTCAGTGTAGGCAAAATTCATTTATGAGCACCCTGATCAGCAAGCATCTTTTTGATTGAAACACTGATCTCATCGGTCTCATAGGCGAGCATATGTCCAGCGCCTTCCAAAATAATTATCTCCGCATGCGGAAACGACTCTTGCCATAATTCCGACAGAGAAAAAGGCACAACACCATCGCTACGCCCGAAAAGTATCGTCATCGGAATTTTCGCTAAACGATAAGCCCTAGACCTAATGTTCGTGTCAGGTATAGGAAAAATGTATCGACTTGCTGCTCCTAAAACTTCAACTCGCCTTATTGCGATCAAACCTCGCTCATAGCCGTCCTCCGAACTTGGAAAATGGCGTTTCACCAACTCAGATTTGGGATCTGCATAAATTTCTTTCAGTAAATCTCTCTGCATTAAGGCAAAAATATCTACCCCCGGATCCGATTCCTTGAACATTCCAAACGGGCTACCGAAAACCATTCCACTAATCCGACCCGGTTGTTGGATCGCCATTTCAATTGCAACTGTGGCCCCAAGACCATACCCAGCTAAAAAAACTTTATTCTCAGTAATTTCTTCAAGCAACCACCACATAGCCGTAGCTAGTTCATTTATTTGATCAAAATTTTCGCCTCCAACTGATTTACCCCATCCTGGAAGATGCAAATTAATTAAATTTACTGATGATTTCAAAGCGTCATTCAAAGGTGGATCATCAAATGAACCAAATTCGCCATGAATCCACACAACAGTTGGTCGATCCGCTAAATCTGACACATCAAATGCATACTCAATTCCATTTTTGGCGAGTAGTACTTTGCTCTGCATCACTTCGTTTCCTCACGGTGCACCGGGCTAACCGTCGCTGCCTGAAATCCATCTATTGGCTTTGGCCACCAACGGTGCTCTGCTTCAGCGAAAACATTAGACAATCCTGGCTTGACTTTTTCTGCGAATAACCCGATGTTGTGCATAGCTAATTCACGAGGCATTGATCCGATGTGAAGCATCAAAATCCAGTTACCGATGTTTGATTTTTTACTGACCGCTTCTAGTCGCTCGCGAACAGTATCTGGGCTTCCACCGATCACAATTCCATTTTCAACTAATTCATCCCATGAATACTTTTGTGCCACCGCAAAAGAATCTGGTCTTGACTTCACACTCGAACCCTTTGCGGGGAGAACCTCTTTAAGTGATCGAATAGTTTTATATCCTGGGGCTTCTGTGAACCCTGGATATATGTGAGTGCAGCGCTGATAAAAATATTGAACGTGTTTTTCGTAAAGTCGCTTTGCTTCAGCGTCTGTATCTCCAACCATCACGAGTTGAACCATTCCGGTTCTGAACGGGTTGTAGTCACGCCCTGCTTCTTCTACCCTCGACCAATATTTTTTGAACATATTTTCTGCGAAGTCAGCACCAAAGTATGAGAGTAGAAAAAACGGTATATCCATTTCGGCGGCCAAATCCATGGTTTCAACAGATCCACTACCTGGCATCCAAATTGGTGGGTGCGGATCTTGAAGAGGCTTTGGCCACGGATTTACATAGCGCAATTTAGTGAATCTGCCATTGAATGAAAATACTTCTTTAGATTTCCATGCTTTGAGAACCAGCTCAAGACCTTCTCGGTGCTTAGCCCGCATTGTCACTGGTGGAACTCCATAAGCAAAGTTCGCATCTTGGCTACTTCCAACTGGAAATCCTGTAATTAAGCGTCCACCAGATAAAACATCCAGCATCGCCAGTTCCTCAGCGACACGAATCGGTGGATTATAAAGTGAAACCGCATCTCCCATCACCAGTAGCTGTGATTGTGTATCAGTAATTCTTCGCGCCAATGCGGCACCCATCATGTTTGGGCTTGACATCATTCCATAAGCGTTACTATGGTGCTCGTTTACGCCAATCGCATCAAAGCCTTTTACTGCTGCGTACTCAAGTTCATCTAGGTAATCGTTGTAGAGGGTATGAATTCTTTTAACATCTTGAACTTCAGGCGGAATGTCAACCCAAACACTTCGGTAACGCTGCTGGAAGTCTTCAGGCAACCCGTCAAACGGCATTAGATGAAAATAAGTAAACTTCATTAGCGACTCCTTTTTGAATGCTAATCGCCTAACCTAGCAGTTGCTTGGTTAGATTGCAAAGCCGCCATATTGATTCGGTCTTTTTCTTAAGCCTCTTTATGAGACTTAAGAAGGTCAATCAATACCTGCATTTCTTGATCAACTGTCTCTACTGGCAACCTTTCAGTTTGACTGACAAGCAAATCAAAGTTTTGCGCCACAAATTCAGGAGTTAGCTCTTTTGAGAAAATTCCAAGGTTCTGCGAACTGAACACTCGAGCGACCCGCCCACCGGCAGCAAGAAATACCTCCCCCGATACGTTGCATGAGCTGTGGGCCAAAGCCAGGACAACCGGAGAGACAAACTCCGGACCGAGCATTCCACCTAATTCGCCAAGCAAATTTTCCGTCATTCGAGTTTTTGCTCCTGGGGCAACCGCATTCACTTTAATTTGATACCGCTCACCCTCAATCGCAAGAGTTTTTGTAAGCCCCATGATTGCTGCCTTTGCCGAACCATAATTTGCCTGACCAAAATTTCCCAAATACCCAGCAACCGAAGTTGTCATAACCACTCGCCCATAGTTCTGATTTTTAAAGTGTTTCCATGCTGCATGAGTTAGCCAGAAACTCCCCCCTAGGTGTACATCCATCACTCTCTTGAAAGCGCCTTCATCAATGTTTAAAAACGATTTGTCATTAAGTACACCAGCGTTATTTATCACAACATCAATGCGACCAAAATTCGTAATCGCTGATTCAATAATCTTTGAAGCTGACTCTGGTGATGAGACATCGTGATAATCCGCAATTGCCACGCCTCCGCGTGAATTAATTTGTTCCACTAATTCGGCAGCAGGAGACTTACTTTCAGATTCACCACCTAAAGACACCCCAATATCATTGACGACCACAATCGCACCCCGCTCCGCAAAGGCCAAAGCGTGTTGGCGACCCAAACCTCGCCCAGCGCCTGAAACCACAACAACTTGCCCATCAAAATGCAATTGATCCATCGAATTTCCCCTTTTTTTAGACTTTGGAAACTAACACTTGCTTGCTATGGTATTTGAGAATGATGCGATTTATCTGATTATGGAAAACGAACACCAATATAAAGACTCAGTGACTGGGCTATTTAAGGCTGGGTCCCGAATAATTGCATCTCCTGGTTGCGGAAGCCCAACAACCCTTTTAAAAATACTCAATCGTGCCTCCTCAAATACTCCAGACATGCATCTTTTTAGTGGACTGCAGATTGATTACTCACCATTTTACGAATCAGTTGATCAGAAAAAGCTCAAATATTCAACTTGGCATGTGATGTCTCAAATGAGAAACCTCCTAGACGCTGGAGTTGCCGAATACATACCCGCCAAAGCGAGTCAAATTCCATCCCTAATAAAAAAATGGAAAATAGATACCGCCCTAGTACGAATTTCTCCCAAGGATCAATCGGGCTATCACAGCCTCGGGGCTACTGGAAGTTATATGTGCGAGGCGGCTAAACATTGCCAAACCGTAATAGCCGAGATTGACGAAGACGTACCTCATACTTTTGGCAACCGCATTCATGAGTCTTTGATTTCGACTTGCATTAAATCGGAAGAGAAAATGCCCGAGTACAAAATTGGATCAGATATCGGAGACTCAGAAGAGATTGCAGCGCACATCATAAAACTCATCCCACAAAATTCAACGTTACAAATTGGAATCGGTTCAATCTCAGAATCAGTTATGTCGCAGCTGTTGCAAAGCAATCTAGAGTCTCTGCGGTTTGCCGGAATGGGCTGTGATCCAATGTCCGACATGTTTGATTCGGGTCAACTTGCGAACAATGCATCGGATCAGAACCCAGCGATACTTTCGGTAGAACTCATGGGAACGAGAAAAATAATGAACTTCGCCCACGAAAATCCCCTGGTATCCGTAGTCTCATCAGAAGTCGGCCATAACTCATATCACCTTGGCAACATTAAAAACTTCATCAGTATTAATTCTGCTATCGAAATTGACCTGACTGGCCAGATCAACTCTGAAACGGTTGGCTTTCGACAAATTAGTGGAGTTGGGGGAAGTTTGGATTTCACTGAAGCAGCTACGCGATCAGCCGGTGGGATAAGCATTACAGCCTTATCGTCTTCGGCGAAAAATGGGACGATTTCTCGAATAGTTCCAAATCTTGCTTTCGGAAGCGCGGTGACTATCCCGAGAAGCATGTCAGGAATAATTGTTACTGAGCGCGGAGTTGCCGACATGAGGGGTAAGAGCAACAGCGAACGCGCGAGCGCTCTCATCGATATTTGTCATCCCGACCATAGAAACGAACTAATAAATTCAGTTAATCAGAAAAGGACATTATGACTATTCACAGGCGACGCGGAAAATTTTATGACGAAATGATTATCGGAGATATTTTCAAACATAGCCCCGGTCGAACAATCACTGAAACAGACAATGTTTTGTTTACTACGCTCACGATGAATTCTCAGAGTCTTCACCTTGATGCCGAATTCGCAGCAAAGAGCGAGTTCGGTCAGCGCCTAGTGAACAGTCTGATGACTTTAGCTATTGTCGCCGGACTGAGCGTCGGTGATACTACAGAGGGTACAACTGTTGCGAATTTAGGCTTTGGTGAAATAAAATTTCCGCATCCAGTGTTCATCGGAGATACCCTTTATGCCGAAACCGAAATCATTAGTAAGCGTCCGTCAAAATCGCGCCCCAATCAAGGAATAGTAGTTTTAGAGCACCGCGCGCTAAACCAAAAGGGCGAAAACGTTTGCTGCGCTCAACGAAGTGCACTGGTTAGATTTAGCACAGACAAAGATTTATAAACAACTAAGGCATCAATTATGAAAATTGATTTCAGTCTCATTGGGCACACTTCACGTCGGGCAATGGACGATGCTAAATCAGCTGAGTCTTGGGGATTTGACGGTGCGTGGGCTACAGAAAGTATTACCGACTCCTTTCTTCAATCAATGGCAATTGCACTTGCCACCGACCAAATTGACATTGGTACCGCGATAGCCGTCGCATTTTCAAGAAACCCCATGACAACGGCTTACTGCGCTTGGGATCTAGCGAGTGCAAGTAATGGAAGATTTACCCTGGGACTAGGGTCGCAAGTAGAGGCTCATATAACGCGCAGATTTTCAATGCCGTGGGGTAATCCTGTATTGCGGATGGGCGATTATCTCAACGCCATAAAAGCAATATTTGAATCTTGGCGAACAGGATCAAAACTTAATTACCAGGGCACTTACTATAAACATAATTTAATGACCCCGGTATTCACCCCTCCTCATCACGATCATGAAATCAAAATCGTCATTGCTGCAGTTGGCGAGCAAATGACAACTCTTGCCGGACAAATTTGTGACGGGGTAATTCTTCATGGAATGACACACCCTACGTTTATTGACTCGGTGACCATGCCTGCTCTTTTGAACGGACTTAAAACCTCAAAAAATTCTCGTGAGACATTCACCATTTCGTGCCCTTTGTTCTTTGTGATGGGTGACTCTGAGGGCGAAATTATCCTCCAGCGCGAGGAAGCACGAAAACAACTATCTTTTTATGCTTCTACCCCCGCATATAAAGGAGTACTTGATGCACTTGGCTACGGAGACATCCAACCAATTCTTCAAAACCTTTCGAGACAAGGAGATTGGAACCAAATGGCAAAAGTCTTTGAAGATGATCTCCTTGACAGCCTTATTATTCAAGGCAAACCCGAAGAAATTCCATCTCTCGTAAGTAAACGGTTTGGCACTCGACTCGACCGAGTTTCATCCTATTTTGGTTGGCCGTTGAATGACGCTGACCGACTTCAAGACATCGTCAAGGCATTTCACTCTCTCAATTAGGAGCACAGAAATTATGGATCAACTTCGCACACAAGTAGAAGACCTTATGTACTCTTACTGCGACTTTGTTGACAGGGCGAAGACTGAAAGCCTTATTGACTTATTCGCCGAAGATGCGACCCTTGATTATGGGTTTGGGCGAGTTTTTAGCGGCAGACAAACTATTCTCGAGCTGTTTGAAACTCGGCTTAAAAATTATCAAGCTACGAGTCATCATCTTTCAAATATCAGGATCATTTCCGTGAATGATAAGCAAGTGGAGATCTCGTCTTCAATCTATGCTTGGCATAAGTTGAAAGACGGCAGTCATGCCGAAGTCTGGGGGAAGTATTCAAATCTACTTGAAGTCGGAGACAGCGCTCTCAAAATCAGTTTTCATAAAATTCGAGCAGCTGGGTCAAATGGTTTTGCAACGCCAGCTGGCTTGCCGTCCGCGTTTGAACCAATCGAAACTTCATCATTATGAGTGACACTGAACTCAATACGGTGTTCGACATCTTGGGCTCTGCAAGATCGGTTCGAAAATACGAGGATAGGCCTATTGATCGTGCGGTGTTAACAAAAATTGTTCAGGCTGGAACCTTTGCGTCGAATCCCCGCAACACTCAGCCTTGGAAATTCATCGTTGTAGATAATCTTGTGACTAAAGAAAACCTTGCATCATTTATAGAACCAAGGGCTCTAGAAGTTGAAAAAGTAATTCCTAAACTAGAAACTGAAAAACAAAAACGTCTATACGAATCGGCCGCTAATTTGATTAGAGAGTTTGCTAAGTCTCCCGCAATTATTTTTATATGTGGAATAGATACTAACTATGGCAAAGATTTTGACTCTCGGGAAATGATCTTGAGTGCGACTTATGCGGCGGCCCAAAACATCTTGGTAGCTGCACGCGCTTCAGGACTTGGTGCAGCCTTCACTACCCTACATTTACACGCGAAAAAAGAATTTGAATCCGAATTAGGCTTGCCAAGTGACACGCATATTGAAGTAACGATTCCTATCGGATATCCATTGCGACCATTTGGGCCGGTCAGTCGAAAGCAAATTGAAGATGTCATGTTTTGGAATAAACACAAACAGGATATTTAAGCACCTAAACGAAAGACATCAAAAGCGTGAGCCGTATCGCAGTATTCTCTCACAGATGAAATTTTTGAGTCAGATACTTCAAGAATAAAGCAGTATCTATTTTGATAACTCTTAATTGTTTTCGAATCTTTTGAACGAACTCCATTGCTTAATGCCTCAATACAAATCGATGAACCATCAGAGAAAATTCGTGTCGGTAGCAGGGTCCAACCACCGTTAAATGTAGAACGGAGTTTGGGTATTAGTTTGGCACGATCGTGCGTTAGTGAGTTGCCCATCATTAGCAGGGCCGGGTTGCGCTCAATAGGTGAGTCTCGCTTCCCGCGAGGGCGGTTAGTCCCCGAGTCAGCCCACCAAGTCGATTCAACTGAAGATATCGCGCAAAGATTATCCGAATCACCATCGCTCAAAGCTTGACAAAATCTGAGTGCAATATCAGTATTTGAGCCCAAAACTTGGGGGCTTACAACCTGAAAGTCTTCAACTGAAGAAATTCGATCGAGATTTTTTACAGCAAACAAATTACTTGCATGAAGCGTATCTAAATATTCGCGAACATTTAGAACTCGCTCATCACGAATCTCCATCACGAATGCATAACGATTCTCGTACTGCCCGCCTCTATCCGTAATCCCATAGCCATCAACTTCTACAACAACAAACTCACCAAACGAGAATGAATTCCAAGCCGTTTGTCTAATACCTCCGGGAAATCTCGATTTAATTTTTGACAGTAGTTCAACTTTTTGCTCCATGGGCATCTGGCCATGCAGTGGCCACGGACGACTATCTCCAGGATCAAAATCGTGAACCCCGGATGCTCTATCTAGTCCAGTATCAACCCACCAAGTACCAGATGTATCAACAGTTTTTCTGATTGCATCTACATAATTACTGTCAAGAGCCGCAATAAAATTTAGGCCGGCCTGGGTACTTGTCATGATCGCCTCAAAAAATCTAGCTTCTCTCTAAGCAGATGTTTCTGGACTTTCATACTCACGTTACGTGGTAGCGAATCAACAAAAATTATTTCTTTAGGCTTTTTATAACTTGCTAAACCTATTTTTGAAGCTTCGATAATCTGCGACTCAGACAGGTCAGAGCCGTTCTTTCTAACAACAAAAGCAACAACGGCCTCTCCCCATTTTTCATCCGTTGCACCGATAACCGCCACTTCAGCAACACCTTCTATTTGAGCGATAACTGTTTCAACTTCCACAGGATAGACATTCATCCCACCCGAAATAATCATGTCCTTAGCTCGATCAGTGACGTAAACATAGCCAGCCTCATCTATTCGACCTATGTCCCCTGTGAAGTACTCACCATCAACTAATACCTCTCTAGTTTTTTCTGGGTTGTTGTAGTAACCCGAAAACATTGTGTCTGCACGAACTACGAGTTCTCCAGTTTCCCCAGCTCCAAGGCTATTTCGATCCGAGTCAACTACTCGAACACTCGCAGTCGCGAGCGATCGCCCTACAGACGAATAAATATCATCTGCCAGATTGCTGCCACGCCAGTCAGATCGAGTCGAACCAGTAATCGGAGCAACTGTCTCTGTCATCCCCCATACTTCGACGAATCTTTCACCAATGAGGTCCACGAGATTTTTCGCATGAGTCGGTGATAGCGGCGACGCTGAATGCAAGACAGATTCAAGATGATCTAATGCGTCAGTCCGAGATCTAACTTCATTAATAAAACCTGGCACTAACGGTGAGGGTGCATATGTAAAAGTTGAACGATTTTTAATAATATGATCAATCCAGCTTTCTATTGTGTACGGCGCGAGAAAAGAAACTGTAGAGCCCATGTACAAGTGCGGTAATATCACTCCCCAGATTCCACTAACGAACGACAAGGTACCCGTAAAGGCACAACGTCCATACATTGGAAGTCGGTATGCGTATGGAATTAACTTCATACAACCAACTACCGCCCGATGGCTTGCCATTGCACCTTTTGGAAAACCAGTGGTCCCCGATGTGTAACCCAATATCGCCAAGTCCTCTCCAACCCGTCGATCCTCAGGAGTCGTCGAAGAAGCTTTTTCTAAAAGAGCCTCATAGTCTTTGGCTCCTTTTGGTCGATTTTTCCCGATCGTAACCACTGCCCGCAGTTCACTAATTGCTTCAAGGGTTTCAATAGTCGCACTGCGACCGTCTGTGTGGATGAGTACTTTCGAATCGGAGTCATTTAAAATAAAATCCACTTCGCGAGACACGAGGCGATCGTTTATATGGACAATCGGAAAACCACCAATTGCGCAACCAACATATACCTCAAAAGCCGTTGCCGTATCCTCAAGCAACGCCGCAACATGGTCGCCCGGCTTGAGCCCGAGCCCAATCAATGCGTTCGCTAACTTACTTCCTCTCTCGAGTAGTTCAGAAAACGTGCGCGACCCATCACGGCCGACTATTGCTGTCCGGCCCCCATATCTATGGCATGCCCTGACAAGAACAGACCCAAGTGTGTCGTCCACTCCGAAACCTCCTTATTTTTTCGTCTGATAAAAATTCTGGCTAAATAAAAATTCGCGCGTAAGTCTCTAACTGTTGTTTCATTTTCGACCTTGAAAGTGACAACCCAAACGTGAATTCAGTGACTCCACGCTCACTTACTTGGTGAATGTACTCTTGAATTTCAGAGGGGTCGCCATGATGCGGCATTCCTAAAAGCAACCTGAAACCATCATCAATTGAGCGTCCGGCTTTTTCTAACTCAATTCGAAGTTGTTCGATTGCGAGATCAAGCTCATCTAAAGTCATTTTCCATCCGTACCAGCCGTCGCCAAGTTTGGCAGCTCTCGCGATCGCCGCTTTGGTTGTTCCACCAATCAAAATTGGTGGATAAGGAGTCTGCAGTGGCTTAGGAAAAGCAACAACATTTTTGAATTTAACGTAATTACCGTCAAATGTTGCTCGGCTCTGAGTCCAAAGTACTTTCATTGCCTGAATGTACTCATCAGCTCTTTGGCCACGATTCTCCCATGGGATGCCGGCGGCATCGTACTCTTCTCGCATCCAGCCAATTCCTACACCGTAATCAAATCTTCCGTTACTGAAATGATCAAGTGTCACTACGTGCTTTGAGCGCACGAGTGGGTTACGTAGCGTGATGACCTCAACTGAAGTGCCAACTCGGATGTGTTTCGTCGCTGAAGCCGCAGCTTGTAGAACCATTATCGGTTCGAGTAAACCTTGGTCTTTTCGAAATGCAAAAGTGCCGTCTTCGCTATGAGGATAAACAGAAAGCACATTGTCAAAAAATGCAACATGATCTGGAGCCCAGTAACTCGCGAAACCTAAATCTTCCATGGCTGAGGCGGTTTCCGCCACAAAGTCAAGTCCCCTACCGGGGACCCCGTCAACTATTTGTACTACACCGAATTTCACTAAATTTCCCCCAGATTTTCTGAATTATTGCCGAACTGAATGCCTTTATACAAAAACGTTGTTTAATCCCCTGCCTCACTCTGCGCGTGATAAGAATCTCTAAGTTCTCGTTTCAAAACTTTACCAGTCGGATTTATAGGCAGAGAAGAAGTTCTGAACTCGACACTTTTCGGACACTTATATTTAGCTATTCGATTTTGACAAAACTTGATTACTTTCTCACGATCAAGTTTTGCACCATCGTTCAAGACAATAATTGCGTGAACACTCTCACCCCAAACTTCATCTGGAATTCCAATCACTGCGGCTTCTTTTACTCCATCGATTGCAAAGAGAAGATTTTCTATTTCTGCGGGATAGATATTTTCCCCGCCGGAAATAATCATGTCCTTAATTCGGTCAGTTATGTACAAAAAGCCATCCTCATCGACAAATCCAGCATCACCTGTATATAGCCAGTTGTCATCGTCAAGAACATCGCGAGTTTCTTTTTGCTTTTTAAAGTAGCCCTTCATCACAGAAGCACTTCTAACCGCGACCTCTCCGACTTCTCGTGGCCCTAACTGAGAACGTGTCTTTGGATCTACTATTCGCATCTCGACCCAATCGAAAGGCTTTCCACAAGATTTCATTCTTTCAGTGCCGGGGCGATGATCGCTCCACTGCATCGTCGTCACCATTCCGGTTGCTTCAGTAAGACCATAAGCATGGTGAAAACTGCAATTCGGTAGGCGACTGATCGCGTTTTCGAGAATAGTTTGCGAAATCGGCGAAACACCATAAATCACATTCTTGAGACTCTGAAGATTCGCAGAGTCACTCATTGGGTGCGATAGAACCATATTTATAACCGTTGGCACCATGAGCGTGAGGTTCACTCCCTCTCGTTCGACAGAATTTATAAAGTCAACTTCATCAAAGCCACTACGAAAAATAACTTTGCCATCACGCAGCATTGTCAGAAGCGGCCAGAAAGTTCCGGCTGCATGAAATACCGGATACGGAACATACACCGTGCAATTTGGTTCGAAATGCCAAGCGTCTGCTAATTTCTCTGCCACCGAAAAAAAATTATGATGAGTGAGCATCACGCCTTTTGGTTTTCCAGTTGTTCCAGATGTATAAATTAAACACATAATCGAGTCGGGTTTGACCTCAACATTTGGATCAATGTCGTAAAACATTGATAACTTATTTTGCCACTGATCAACTGTCTCACAGAATATAGAAATTGATACTCCATCAATTTGAAGGCGCAGACTTTCAACTAAATGCGAAAACTCTGGGTCTAAAAACACGAAACTAGGTTGGGCGTCAAGCAAGACATCAGTTATCTCAGAATCAGCAAGTCGCCAATTAATCGGCACAATGATGGCCCCAATTTTTGCAACCGCAAAAAGCACATCAAAATATTCAGTCCGATTTCGAGCGAGAAAAACAACTCTGTCGCCCGACACAACCCCAGCCGCAATCAGCATTTGGGCTACTTGATTTGATCTTGATTGAAGTTCGCTATAAGAAATTGAGTACGAAAGAGAGCTAAACGCAATTTTTGAACTATTTGTAGAGGCTTTATCCCTTACTAGATCTGCAAGACAATTGACCATCACAGGCTCGTCTTAACATTTAAAAACAAATCCATAAACTTCCAGTCAGTTGAGTCGCGCTCAAACTCAACGGCATCTTGCAAAATCACTTTTCGTTGGGCGATGGCGTACGTGCCATTCCGATTTTCAACTCGATCGCGATACAGCGCACTTATTATTAGGTTTCTAACTTCCGACCCACTTCTTGCTAAATGAAGTGCGATGCAAGGTGTCAACACATCAAAAATGTTTGTCTCGAGGTCAGTAATTTTCGGTTCGCCTACGAGGTGCATCGTATTTTCAAAGTTGATGAGAGCTTTCTCAAAATATTTGACTATCACGTCTCGGTCACCAACAACTACACCATGATCGTCAACCGCATCTGCAAAATAACAATTCCTGACGCCCTGCCAATCGCGACTATCCACGGCACTTGCATAACACCGCAATAAATCAATAACCGCATCGCGACTCTTTGACAATGTCATCTGACTACTCTTTAAATAGCAGAATTCGTAAACTTATTCTTCAACGCTTGTTTATACAATTTCCCGTTTGGGTCACGAGGTAGATTTTCCGAATAGTCAATTTTTCTTGGTAGTTTAAATTTTGCGAGTCTCAAGGCGCAAAACTCCAGTAATTCTTTTGTGAGAGCTTCACTCGCTTTCTCGCCACTAACGAGTTGCACAACACACTGAATGTATTCTCCCCATTCTGGATCGGGGACGCCAAATACCGCTACGTCTGCGACTTTTGGATGTTGCTGCATTACTGCTTCAACCTCAGAAGGGTGAATATTCACCCCACCAGTAATAATGATGTCGCTTGCACGCCCGTGTAGAAAGAGAAATCCCTCTTCATTTAGATGTCCGATGTCTCCAACCGTAAAAAACCCATCTCGCTTTGAAAGCGACGTCTTTTCAGGGCTTTTGTGATATTTGAAATCAAAAGCACCAGACAGCATCCAAACTAAAC
The DNA here is from genome assembly GCA_044354345.1 of Ilumatobacteraceae bacterium. Lineage (GTDB taxonomy): Bacteria > Actinomycetota > Acidimicrobiia > Acidimicrobiales > Ilumatobacteraceae > BACL27. The sequence goes on from JBILAG010000014.1 coordinate 31,486, forward strand.
CATGAACCCCTTTCGGAACTTCATTTCCGTTGTCGTCTAGGATCTTGATTTTTGCAGTTGCCCATGGAAGCCCAACTGTGCCCGGGTACTTTAACCAATCAACAGAATTCACAGTCGTACCACCACCCTCAGATGCGCCGTAGTACTCGTACAAAACTGGTCCTAGCCAATTAATCATTTCAGTTTTAGTCTCGATTGAGCACGGTGCCGCGCCATGAATCAAATATTGAACAGAACTAGTGTCGTACTTTGCTCTTTGCTCCTGTGGAATTTTCAATAACCGATGAAAATGAGTTGGCACCATGTGCGAAGTTGTAACTCTATATTTCTCAATACATTTCAATACAGACTCTGCATCCCAATCATTCAGCAAAACAACTTCATGTCCGTACTGCAACGAGGCATTGGCATAGACGAGAACAGCCGTATGGTAGAACGGTGACTGGATCAGGTGTATTTGATTCTCACCTTCAATTCCGAAGATTCGCATCGGATGGCTCCATATTTCACCAACTTCATCCGGGCTCGCGCCACTAGGTGGTCGTTTGATTCCTTTTGGTTTACCAGTGGTCCCAGATGTATAGGTCATCATTAAACCCATTGATCTATCTTCAGGCTCGCTACCAGATGCTTCTTTAACTACGTTCGCAAAACTAACGAAACCTTCAGCATCACCAATGCTAAATCTTAGGTCTGATGCAATGTTCGCACTGTCAGCACCGGACACAACTTTGTTAGCGAACGTTGAAGTTGTAAATACGGCTTTAGCATCACTGTCAGCGAGAATATGAGCGATTTCATTTTCGGTGAGATGATAATTGATGGGCACAAAATAAAGACCTGACTGCATTGCTGCAAGAAAAATCTCAATAGCCTCAATCGAATTATCCATTACAGCAGCAATTACATCGCTGGTTTTTATCCCACGACTCCGAAGAACGTGAACGATCTTATTTGTCGCTTCTGACAACTCGCCACGTGTCACTGATCTGTCTGAGAAAGTCTCAACCAAAGCCGTCTTCTTTGGGTCTACCTTTGCAATATTCCAAAAACCAATCATGTTACCCCCTTGATAATTCTAGATTATTTCTAGACGACCAGCCAATTCTGATAGTTGCTCTTTGTATCGAGATCTAGAGAAGCCCATCGCGATCACGATTTCGTTTATTCCGAGTTTCACACAACCGTCGCGATAGGCAACAAGTTCAGAAAGATCTCCGCGAAATGGTATTCCTATATTTAATTTTACATCGATAATACTTCGACTATTTTTTTGAAGCTGTAACTTAAGCTCACTTATTTTTTCAGCTAATTCACTTAATGAAAGATTCCAGCCATGCCAACCATCACCCAATCGAGCTACTCGCGAGAGAGCAGCGATGCTGTTTCCTCCTACCATGATTGGTATTCGTCGATTCATCGGCTTTGGCTCAAATATAAGAGGCTCAAATTCGACAAAGTCACCCTTATATGAGGGACGAGTTTCACTCCAAAGAATCCGCATTGCCTCGATGTATTCATCTGCTCTCTGACCACGTTTTTCAAACGGAATACCAAGCGCGGCGTACTCCTCGGCTGACCAACCAACGCCAATTCCATATTCAACCCGGCCCAAGGTAGCGACGTCTAAAGTTGCAAGTTCTCTAGCGCGAACTATCGGGTTACGTTCGGTGATAATTTCGACGGAAGTACCAAGACGAATTCGTGACGTATTTAATCCAGCCGCCAAAAGAGTCATGGAAGGTTCATAGATTCCTTGATCAACTTTGAAATCAATCTCTCCAGTATCTGTATGGGGATATTTGGAGTCATATTTATCAAAAAAAACCACATGGTCGGGCACCCAGAGGGAGTCAAATTGACACAGCTCAACGTGCTTAGCAAACTCGACTACATGATCAACCCCTCGTCCCGGAGTTCCATCAAAGATTTGAACGATACCTGTCTTTATCAATTACTCTCCTTTTGCGGGCTGTCTCTGGTACATTATCTAAGAGCAAACGGTAATCCTCTTGATCAGCAAACTCAAATTTCTTTCTGAGATAACTGATATTCATTATCAGTATTGTACCTTCGTAGACTCAAAGCGATTTGAAGACCTAGTTAATCTCTTTGCAAAAAATGCCACGATTGATTACGGGCCGAATTTAAAGTGTCAAGGACACATAGATATCTCAGCACTTTTTAAACAACTCCGATTGAGTTGCGAAAACACGAGTCACCATATTTCAAATATCCAAACCCATTTAAGTAAAGATCAAGTTTCTGGCTCAGCATATGTCATGGCGTGGCATCAAATGCTGGTTGACACGTCAGCAAATTTTACTGTTCTCGGAAGATATTCTGATCAGTTCGTATTGGAGAATAATAAACTAAAAATTTCTAACAGAGTTTTGTATGTCCACGGGTCAACGATAGAAGTTCCTTTGAATAAACTTAAAAGGGCCTCAATTTAGGGTCACATACTTTGCGTACTCGCGCATGTTCTTTTCATAATCCATGTTCGCAAACCGAGGCGAGCAAACTACATCCGAAACACCGCCAATGAGTTTGCAAGACTTGACAAATTCGCCATCAGACTTCCAACTTTCAACGGTGCGACCTTCGTTTCTACGACCAACAATAAAACGAACATCATCCAAATTGCGCCCGTAAATTGAGAGCCGATTCTCAAAAACCTCCATGACTTTTTTGATCTGCTCTATGTCTAAGTCGTAGACCATTAAACCATCACCTAAACGAGCAGCCCTATCGATTCCGCGCAATGACTGGCCCCCAATGAGAATTGGTGGGTGCGGTAGTTGCAGCGGTTTGGGGTAAGAAAGAAGAGACTTAAAAGAAATTGTTTCGCTTGAGTAAGAACTAACTTCTGACGTCCACAATTCTTTAAGCGCCCCAATATAGTCATCGAGACGATCTCCCCGGTTTTCAAACGGAACACCACACGCTTGGTATTCCTCTTTGAGCCAACCAACACCTACGCCTAAATCAAACCGGCCACCAGTCAGATGGTCAACAGTGGCGATCTCCCGACCAAACACGACCGGATTACGTTGAGGAAGAATCACTATAAAAGTTCCAAAACGAATCTTTTTTGTAACCGCAGCTGCCGCCACAGACAAAATAGGACCATCCATGATTCCTCGGGTGCCAAAATTTCCTTCTTCGTTTCGGGTACGAGTTATCTCGGCTGCTCCAGTGGCACCATAAGGGTACTTTGATTCAAAAGACTCAAAAAAGACCACGTGTTCGGGAAACCACATATAGTCGTAACCAATTTCTTCAATAAGTTGTGCCGAATCTTGCAGAAAAGATAACTGCCTACCATTTTCTCCAAAGAACACTTCACTTACTCCAATGCTCACATGTTTTCTGGCGGGGCGAACTACTGGTTGCGCCTTGTAATCAATCATCCAACTAAGTTCGCCGCCACTCATACTGTGTACCCTCCTAAAGTTTCAACTACTAGTTTTCCGCCCAATGTGCTGACAAATGCAGAATCAATATCTGCACTCACTGATTCGCCTATCACAAGCGAGTGATGACCTGGCTGTTGTCCATCATCCGCATGAATGAACCGAATAATCCGATCTTCATTAAAACGCACATTGAATTGTGTCAGCTTCTTTGGCGCCCCCAACAACTCCTCACGAGTTCCACCCAATAACCGACAAAAAATTCTCTCAACGTTTTCGGAATTACGAAACAATTGTTCGACTCTAAAGAATTTGCACGGCGCTACTGCGCTTAACTCCGACCATTCAGCAGGCGGTGTTGATGCTTTAAACACTGGACACTCGGCAACTTGAATTAGCAAACCTTCTGCTTCTTTGGGGTGAATAAAAAATTCACGCCAAAGTTCATTGTCAAGCGAGACCTGAATAACTGGGATAGCTAACTCAGCAGCCTTTGCAAGGAACTTTTGAATATCTTTGACTCGAAAAGTAAGGTGATGTGGGCCGCATTTATTTTTGCTCACAAAACGATTGGTGAAGTGATTTTCATCGTGCGAATTAGGATGAATGAGCTCAAGTTTTAAGCCGTTCGAAAATTTAACCTGCACTCCTCCGAACTCGCTGTTTACTTCCCATAATTCCCATTGCATACCAAGACTCCCCCGCAACAAACTAAAAGCATCACGCGGATCAGCCACACAGTACGCCAAGTGGTCAAACCACACCTCAGGAAACCCCACAAGCTCAGAGTTAACCACTTCTTGGTCAGGAAACATTTAGTTCATCTCTTAAAATTCGCTTAAGAATTTTCCCTTGCAGATCTTTCGGGAGAGAATCCTTGAAATGTACAACTTTGGGAACTTTGTAACCCGCGAGATTTGATTTGCAGTGTGAAATTATTTTTACTGAGTCGATCTTGTCATTGCTTTTGATTACTACGAAGGCCACTACCGCTTCACTCCATACCTCATCGCTAACTCCCACCACTGCAACTTCTAGAACACCAGGAATTTCCAAAATTGCTTGTTCTACCTCAAGAGACGAGACGTTCATTCCACCTGTTTTAATCACATCTTTTTTACGATCATAAAAAAATAGATTCTTCTCAGCATCTTGACGAACGATGTCTCCGGTACGTAACCATCCTCCTCTTAATACTTCTTTTGTCTTCTCTTCATCATTTCTGTAACCAGACATGATTGCAGGCGAACGAATTATCATCTCGCCAACTTCCGCATCATTGTCAGATTCGTCAACTACACGAACTTCAAGATGAGGAACCGGTAGACCTATCCACCTAAGATCGCCACCCGGTATCTCACTCAGTGACTTAAACCAGCCGATACAACCCAGTTGACTCAATTCAGACTGGCCCCAATAAGTTGCCCACTGTAAGTGTGGAACTTTTGTTACTAGCGCTTCAAAAACTCCAACTTGGTTTAGACCTCCATAGGTGTGGCATTGCTCTAAAGATGTGAGATCGGTCAAGGAAAACTTATCGGACTCAACCATTCGACGATA
>JBILAG010000153.1:0-2562 GCA_044354345.1 Ilumatobacteraceae bacterium
GATTCATACATTTGGCGTGAAATGTTCGCTTGACGTCGCGTATCTCGATTCTGAATTTAAAGTCATCAAGATTCAAACCCTTAAGCCGCGACGCGTTGCATTGCCTGTGTTTGGCGCAAGCCATGTACTTGAAGCTGGCGCTGGCACATTTGAAAATTGGGGACTTGTAATTGGTCACACTCTTGAAGCACGACTCACATGAGTAACGGTTCAACCACTAAAACTGTATTTAAAAATGCTGGCTCACTGGTTTTAGTTGCAACGCCAATTGGCAATCTTGGTGACATGACACAACGGGCAATTGAAGCGTTGCAAAGTGCAGACATAATTTGCTGTGAAGACACGCGACACTCTGGCAAACTTCTCGCGCATTTCGGAGTAACTGGCAAAAAACTTATTGTGATCAACGAACACACCGAATACGAAGCCCGAGAAGAAATAGTCTCGCTAGTTACGTCTGGGTCGACAGTTGCACTAGTCACGGACGCCGGAACACCAGGCATCAGCGACCCCGGCGAACGATTAGTTGTCGCGGTTGTTGAAGCTGGCGGCAATGTAACTGCTGTGCCTGGCGCGTCGGCATTAACGATGGCACTCGTGATTAGTGGTTTACCAACTTCAAGATTTGTATTTGAGGGTTTTTTGCCGCGCAGTGGGGCTGAGCGCACCGATCGACTTGCGATGACTACAACAGAGTCGCGCACGATTGTGCTTTACGAAGCACCGCATCGACTTGCAAGAACTTTGAGCGATTTAACAACGGCGTGTGGCGCAATGCGGCGCGTTGTGCTGGCGCGCGAACTTACAAAACTACATGAACAGATTTGGCGCGGAACTCTACAAGATGCAAACATGCTCGTGGCGGCGACCGAGCCTCGCGGAGAATACGTGATCATTATTGAGCCGGCCAAACCACCTACTCCCCCAACTGACGAAGAACTAGTCGCCGCAATCAAAGCCGAAATTGTCAAGGGTGTAAGTCGCAAAGATTCTGCCGCGCGAGTTTCGGCTCGCTTTGGCGTTGCTAAACGCCATGTCTATGAACTTGCGTTACAAGTTCGTGACGATAATTAAAGAGCGCTTGCACATTCGCTAATACAACCATTAGCAACAAGCCTGAAACTGTAAGTTATATACGTGAAAAAGTTCTCGGCAACGACGCCAATTTATTACGTCAATGCCAAACCACATCTGGGTCACGCATATACGACGATCATCGCTGACGCTGTTTGCCGCTGGCACAAACTTTGTGGTGAAGACGTACATCTATTAACTGGCACTGACGAACATGGTTTAAAGATTCAGCAGTTCGCCGATGCCGAAGGTATCTCACCCAAAGAATTTGTCGACAAAATTGCACCGTTATTCTCAGATGCGTGGGATCGCCTGAATATTGACATCAGTGATTTTATTCGCACAACCGAAGAGCGCCACAAAATTGGCGTGCAAAAACTATTGCAAGCCTGCTACGACGCTGGCGACATTGAAGTAGACATTTACCGAGGTCATTATTGTGTTGCATGCGAGGCTTACTACACACCCGAAGAGCTTGACAACGGCAAATGCAAAATCCATAACACTCAAGCCGAGTATGTCGAAGAAGAAAACTATTTCTTTCGCCTGTCACGTTACGAAGAAAAACTTCTGAAGTGGTATGCAGACCACCCTGACGCAATCAAACCAGATCATCGCGTCAATGAAGTAACTGGTTTCATTAAGCAAGGTCTCAGAGATTTTTCGGTGAGTCGTAAAACTTTGACATGGGGCATCAAGTTGCCATGGGATGACTCGCATGTTGCATATGTTTGGTTCGACGCATTGGCGAATTACATCACTGCTCACGGATACGGAACCGACGAAAAACAGTTCGCTGCTAATTGGCCTGTCGACTATCACTTCATCGGCAAGGACATAATTCGTTTTCACTGCGTTTACTGGCCCGCGATGTTGATGTCGGCTGGTTTAGAACCGCCAAAGGGTTGGGCAGTCGGCGGTTGGCTTCTGGTTGGTGGCGAAAAGATGTCGAAGACGACTGGCAATGTCGTTAACCCGCTTGATTTGATCGATGAACTCGGTGTAGATGGTTTTAGATATTACGTTTTGGCCGACACTAACTACGGCAACGATGGCGACTTTTCTTATGAAGGATTGCTCTCGCGCTACAACTCAGATCTCGCGAACAATTTCGGCAATCTTGCCGCGCGTGTCGCAACTGTTGTCGAAAAGAAGTGCGGTGGCATCGGGCCTGTGCCCTCATTGACAAGCCAACTTGCAGAAATCGCTACTCAAAGCGTTGCCCAAACAATTGCCGAATGGAGCAATGTTCAACCTGGTCGTGCGCTTGATGCCACTTGGTCGCTCATTCGCGCGACGAATGCTTATCTCGAAACGAACGAACCGTGGAAGATGGAACCAGGTAAAGATCTTGACTTGGTAATGGGCGACGCGCTTGAAGCGTTGCGAATTGTGACAATTTTGGCGAGTGTTGCAATGCCAGCGACGACCCAAGATGTTTGGCAGCGCCTCGGAATGTCTGGCCAGGTTTCTGATCAACGTGTCGGC
>JBILAG010000078.1:0-9142 GCA_044354345.1 Ilumatobacteraceae bacterium
TCGATGATCATCGTTTCGGCTCGCACCAGTAAAGGTGTTTCACTTTTCGCTGTTGACGGAAATGCAAAAGGTTTGACTCGCACTGCACTCTCAACAATGGATCAAACTCGCAAGCAAGCGAAACTCGAATTCGCTGATGTGTCGGCATCTTTGATTGGTGAAGAAGGCAAAGGATGGGATATTCTGTCTCGCGTCAATGATCTTGTTGTTGTTGCGCTTGCAGCCGAGCAAGTTGGTGGTGCACAAAAAGTTCTTGACATGGCGGTTGAATACGCAAAAGTTCGCGTTCAATTTGGTCGACCAATTGGATCGTTTCAAGCGATCAAACACAAGTGCGCAGACATGTTGCTCGAAGTTGAGTCGGCGAAGTCTGCCGCTTATTACGGCATGTGGTGTGCAAGTGAGATGAATGAAGAGTTGCCATCAGTTGCGTCGCTGTCAAAGGCGTATTGCTCAGAGGCCTACTTTCATGCGGCTGCCGAGAACATTCAGATTCATGGTGGCATCGGGTTCACTTGGGAGCATCCAGCACACCTTTATTTCAAGCGTGCTAAGTCGAGTGAGTTGTTGTTTGGAGACCCGACTTACCATCGTGAACTTCTTGCACAACGCATCGGCATCTAAAACTCACAGCACCGCATGTCTGCGGTATTAGTTTTTGCATCTGTTGTCGCGGCATTGCTCGTATTTGCTATTGCTGCAGTAACTATCGGTCGCGAAGCAAGACGACTTGACAGTGTTGCGCCGCGAGCGACTTACGAACTTGAGCAGGCAACTCAGTTCGTCGCCGATCGATTGCCAAGTGATGCTCAAGCTCGGTTGACTTATGCTGAGTTGCGCAAACTACTTGTCTTTCACATGCGTTGGTTGCATGATCGCGGCTTGCAACCCGAAGGTGTAATCGATCGTCGCCAAGACATCGTCGACGAAGTCGTGATTGATGAGCAAACTGTGGCCGCATATTTGCTTGGTGCGGCAGAGCAAAATCGCATTGAAATTTTGGAAGATGTAGATGCTGTCCATGTGGTTCAAGCCCACCTTGAATATTTCAATGCGATCGGCGCGATTGGTCCGCAGTCAAACGATTAGGCGATTGTCAGTAAAAAACTCAGCGCGTCGTCAAGCGACTGTTGTGAAGTTGAATCGGTCTTCCAAATATTCGTGTAACGCTGTAATCGAGGATTGAAGTACGGATCATCGTCAAGTACTGAACCCCATCGCGCACCAAGTTTGCCGACTTCAGCATCAACTCGCTTAGCAATTCGCGTCTTAGATTCGAAATGATATAACTGTGCGTGTGGAGTAAACACCGCGCGAAAACCAGCGAGTTGCACTTTTAGACAAAAGTCAATGTCGTTCCAGTTGCCAGGGAAACCTAGACAAAGTCCGCCGACTTGTTCAAAGACGTCTCGGCGAATCAACATGCAAGCACCAATCAGACTTGAAACTTCTCGTTGCACACGCAATAAGTTCTGTGGTCCGGCGGTTTCTGGGTTTCGCGCTCGATAGAGGTCGGTCGGATCTGGGCTGAAAATGTGACCAGCACTTTGAATAGTTGAGTCTTCAAATAGCAGCATTGGCCCAACTACTCCGACTTGCTCATCGTTAAAGATTGCGACCATTGTTTCTAAAGCATCAGTGGTGATGATCTCTGTGTCATCGTTGAGTAACAAAATTAAATCTGAGTCGCATGACATCGCGCCAATATTATTCTTCTCAGCGAAATTAAATGGTCTGTCGTAATTAATTACTTGTAATCGCGAACCACCGACTTGTTGCAATGTCTCGATAACTGTTTTCGGCGTTGGCGTGTCAGCGACTATAACAACATTAAAGTTTTGGTACGTTGACTTTTCGAACAGACTTCGAACTGCTTCAACCACGAGCACTCGCGGTTCGCCAAAAACTTCAGCCGAGGTACCTCTTGTAGCGATAATCACTGCAACGGTAGGTTGCTTGGTCATGCGACGTTTGACTCGCACGCTTGGAGTCGACGGATCAAGTTCGCAATCGGCTTCAATACTTTGTCGTTGGCAGTGCTCTACGACCGCCTTCAATGATGCCGACGGACGAGAATCGCTCAACTTAGCAACTGTCAATACTTCAGGCCAGCGACGAATATCATTCGCATTTTCGGTCAGACGAAACGCGCGGTCGTGCGGGTGTCGTATTGCTAAATCATAAATTCCGCCGCTGCGTACGACAAGATCAGTACGAACGGCGAGAGTTTCGCCAACATAACAATGCGCGCGCAATCTTTCGGGAGACCATCCAGGTCGTCGTGCAAAAATTAGCGGCTCAGCTTTTTCGTGAGTTGGATGTCCTGAATCGCCATAAAGCAAATCAATCTCTAGGTTTTGCGAAAAGATTTCAGTCACCGGTACTAGAGACTCACGTTGTAATCCGTCGCCTGCACTCAGAAATACGACAAGATCAATGCTTGTTAACCCAGTTTCTGTTAATTGGTCAAATTCGTTTAAAACTTGAACTCGACCAAACGAAAATCGTCGCCGAAGTTTCTTAAGAGCTTCTGGCGACGCGCCAACAACCAACCAAATAATCGAACGAGAACCGGAAACAACCAGCGAACTGTGGCTAGCCCGAAGATCACCAAAGTTTGCTTGGCGAGCATCTGTTACTACAAGTATCTTGCTCATATCCAAAGTCTTTTTATGATTTTTCGCAATGATCGTGGCGTGTTTCGGTAGACGAATCTCAGTGGTCTTAACCAGCCACGATGCACCCAGTTAGTGACATGTACTTGCGATGTATTAGGTGCAAACTCGTACGGCCGTGGCGCACCATATTTTTGAATCTGGCGATCTCGTTCAATCGCTTCAGCACGCTGTGCAAACTCGCTATCGCGCTTGGTCAATGCATCAATCTTTTGCTGCACGACAACTGGGTCGAAAATTGGCGACACCATGACTACTAAAGGTTATCTAGACAAGGACTGCTAGATCATCATGTTTATGGCGCTAACAACCCGTTCACCTAGATCTGCGTCTCCAGAAACTTTCCAACGCGGGAGTGCTTCTTGTGCTGTGATGCGACCAGTGGCGAGTTCAACAAACGTATTGCTGTCGAAGAATAACTCCATGATTGGTGAATCATTCAAAGAGTTGACAATCGTGGCGCGACCGTTTATCACTGTGATTCTGACATCACGAACGACAGGAGATGTGATGTGAATCACGACAGACGACCCTTCTGGGGCGGCTGCTCTCTTGCCAACGACAATCGGCAAAGTTCGACACAGTCGATCAACCGTAAGTTCGGCGCTCGCAGAATTTTGGTTGCCAACAATATTTAGCGCACGACGCATATCTTGTTCGTGAACCCAACAATCCAAAACGCGAATATGCAAAAAATCAGCCACAGTCCCTTTGCCCGTAGGGGTCATCGTTTCTTTGGTGAAATATTCTTCGGGTTCTGACTCAAGTTGCGCACGGCGAATAGACATCACTTGATCAAATTCTTTGAGTACATCAGCTCCAGATAAGGCACGTCGTGCGTCAACTTCGTGCTCATTCATTTCACCGATCGGGTTTTTTACAAATTCAAGCGAAGTAGCCCGATGCGATGTTGAGCCCTGACCGCCCATAGATTTTTCTGTGCCAATCAAATGTGAAAGATTGTCTTGCACAGTCCAACCAGGGCACTGGGTCGCCGTCTTAAATTGTGCTTCAGTTAAGTCAGCACAAAGATTGTGGATCGACGCGAAAGTATCAAATAATAATTCGAGAGTCTTTTTATAGTCGCTTGCGCTCATGGTGCCGGTGTCTGCACAGTTCGCCACTCACGCGCTTTTAAATAAGGCGAGAAGACATTTGCGATATTTTCAAGATCGCTTTGTGTCTTTGGAGTCTTTATTTCATAGAGACCTTGTATTTCGCCGTAACTCTGCATCAGACTCCAAAGTTTAAGCGCTTCATCGCCGAGTGGTGGCGGCACAACGACTGGGCCGAACACGCCTCGACCATTTTCAAAAACAATTAGTGGCACACCAAATGCGGCAAATTTCGTAACCGACTCTTGGTGATCAATTCGTACATCATCATGTGTCGTCTGATCCGCGATCGCTTCGTCCCACGTATTACTCGGCGCAGAGATACTTTCAAGAAGCTGGCGGGCCGTCGCTTCTTCGTATGGACGCAAGCCACTTTCGTGTAACGCTCGCGCGGCCACTAGATACCAGTCATCGCACAAATCCATATCTTTTCGGCGCAACCACGCAGCAATCCGAAGGGGAGTCCATCCGTATGCAAGTTCACGCTCCCAAGGGTGTTTCTTTCCTTCTTCACGATTAATTTCTTCGAGACTAAAAAAGCGCCAATTGATATCAAGTTCTATTGTTCGTCGTACCTCTCGGATCCATAAAGATGTCTGATAAGCCCATGGACACATGATGTCAAAAAAGAAATCAATTTTTATCGGCTTTATTTGAGCATTACCCATCTAGACAATATTAAGCAGATTGCAACGGGCAAAACGAAGCGACGGGCCAAACAAAGCGACGGCTAGATTTGTCATATGCAAAGATCTACAAAGTTCGCTCATACGCGTTATCTTGGCGACAAACGAACGCAGTTGGTATACGACGTTGACTCGTTAGATGCCGAGACATACTCAGAGATAATTGATGACATCGTTAATCAAGAAGTTGGTCTGTGCTTTGCGCCAGACACGCTGCCTGAGGCACGTAATCGCGGTTACAAACTTGCCACTTCTGCCAAGGTACGACGTCACCTCAAGCCTCACGCGTAATTATTGATCGCTCGTCACCAAAGTGAACGGAGAATTTCTCTCAGGCGATCTTAAAATTTCTCGCTATCTCGCAAAGCCATCTGGAAAATCCGGTGTTTTGCCTGGCATGTTGTTGTGTCACGGGTTTCCAGTCGCACTAAATGACGCGAGGCATTCGGCAAGCACGTTTCCAGAATTGATCGATCGTGTCGCCAACGAACTTGGCTGGGCAGCGATGACTTTCACTTTTCGCGGCTGCGGCTCAAGCCAGGGAGACTTTTCAATGCAAGGGTGGGTTGATGATCTTCGCGCTGCAATTGATCATCTCGTTGCCGAAGTATCGCCGAGCGGTATTTGGTTAGTCGGCACAAACACTGGTGCGTCTCTAGCTCTTTGCGCTGGCGCCGACGATCCGCGAGTTAATGGTTGTGCGCTACTTGGCCCACACGCAGATTTCGATGATTGGGCCGCGCAGCCTCGAAGGTTTCTCGAACATGTTCGCGAAGTCGGTGCAATTCATAATCCAAAGTTTCCCGAATCGTATGACGAATGGAGTCGTGAGTTACGTAGGTTTCGACCCACTGATGCTGCTCGAAGATTTGCGCCACGACCGTTATTGCTGCTTCATGGCGACGACGATGAGAGCGTGCCAACTGCCGACTCTCGAGTTCTGGCTGAAGCGCACGGCTCTGCCGATTTGCAAATCATTCCTGGTGCTGGTCATCGACTTCGTCACGACCCGCGAGCGATCGCTGTATTGCTTGGATGGCTAGATCGTCAACGATCAAATATGCCGATCTAGTTTCTAGCGATACCCATTTGGGTGCGTGCTGTGCCAGTTATACGCCGATTCGATAATGCTTCGAAGATCATGAGTTGATTGCCAATTTAAAACTTTGCGAGCCAATGTCGCGTCTGCATAAACGCTCACTGGATCGCCATCTCGGCGTACGCCTATTGTGTGCGGTACTTTTCGTTTCACAACTTCTTCTGCCATCTCGAGTAGCTGTGTAACCGATGTGCCGTTACCTGTGCCAATGTTGCAGGCGATTGTGTTTCCGGCCGACTCTAGATATTCAAGTGCCTTGACATGCGCAACTGCCAAATCTTCAACATGTATATAGTCGCGAATACATGTGCCATCTGGAGTTGCATAGTCATCGCCGAAAACTTCAAATTTGAATTTGTCATCGAGTAACGCGCGCATCACTCTTGGAATCAAGTTCTGCGAAGTCGTCCAGTCTTCGCCGATTTTGTTGTCACTGCTCGCACCGGCGGCATTGAAATAGCGCAAACTAACCGAGTTCAGACCACAAGCCACCAGCGACTTTAAAATATTTTCAACAGCCAATTTAGTTTCGGCGTAAACGCTCTCTGGCTTTGTCGATTCGTTCTCGGTAGTTGGCGAGGTTTTTGGCGTGCCGTAGACAGATGCCGACGAAGAGAAAACAAATTGACGCACATTTTGCGAAATCAAAATTTCTAGCAATTTGATTGTCGACGCAACATTGTTCTGCCAATATTTCATTGGGTGAGTCATTGATTCGCCGACTGCTTTGTAAGCAGCGAAATGCACAACATTTGTAACTTTATATTTACGACAAATCTTTGCAACAAGTTTTTGATCGGCGATATCGCCGACAATTAGTTTCGTGCCGAGGACTGCTTGTCTGTTTCCCCGTTCAAGGGTGTCAAGTACTACGACATCTCGCGAAGCATTTTTTAGTGCCCGCACAGTGTGCGCGCCGATATATCCAGCGCCACCCGTTACAAGTGTTGTCATTTCGACTTCTTCACAATTGGCCGGTCTTGCTTGTCGTGGTCTAGGGCGCGTTGCATTTGTTTAAACCCACGAACCTTTAACAAAGTTGCCGCAGAATAAATATCGGCAACCGAGCGAGGCTGCTTGTCTGAGAAAACACCAGCGAATTTCTGCCAACCATTCGGACGTATATTAAATCGTTTGCCAAGCAACGCAATAAAAATCTGGGCCTTCTCTTCACCGAAGCCAGGTAGTTTGCGAAGCCGCTTCATCAACTCTTCGGCATCCGGCACATCTTTCCAAACATTTTCGGCTTTTCCGCCGTGATCTTGGGTCAAAGCGGCACAGAGTTGGTGAACACGAGTTGCCATTGATTTTGGAAACCTGTGAATCGCCGGCTTCTCAGAACAAATTGCAACAAATTCGTCGACATTCATTGCCGCAATTCGTGGTGGGTTTAAGTGCCCAAGCCTTTTGCGAATCGTATAGGGCCCCGTAAATGCCCACTCCATCGGCACTTGCTGATCCAACAACATGCCGATTATTAGCGCTGTGCCGTCACGATTTAATAGTGCATCGGCACTTTCGATGCCAGTGATGTAGAGCTCTCGGGTCATTGATGCAGTGAGAAAGCAATCTCAGGGTCAAGACCATGCCGTTGAATCGCCTCGGCAACTAGCTCTGGTTTGATAACACCTGATTGCGAAAGTTGGTGGAGCACGGTAACCACAATATGCGGTGCGTCGATTTCAAAGTGTCGGCGTAGTGCATCGCGTGTGTCACTGCGTCCCATTCCGTCTGTGCCAAGTGGAGTAAATGACCGTTTGGTAATGAATCTCGCGACCTGTTCGGGCACCATCCGCATAAAGTCACTGACCGCAACGACTGGTCCGTCGCCGTTGTTTAATAGTTTGGCCACAATGGATTCACGCGCGGATTGTGCTGGATGAAGTCTGTTCCATCGCTCAACCTCAAGAGCTTCTTCGCGCAGTGTCTTATAAGAAGTTGCTGACCATAACTCGCAGCCCACTTCGTATCTTTCAAATAACTCAGCAGCCGCTGCACTTGCGGCGGCATGTGCTGAGCCCGAAAATAAAATCGTTGCTTTGTATTTCGTGTTTGGCGCTTGCTTCCATAAATAGAGGCCTTGCATAATTTCGCTGGTAATCGTTGGCGAATTTGAGATTGCTGGCATTTGATAGTTCTCGTTGTAAAGAGTCAAGTAGAAAAAAACATCACTCGGTTTCTCGCCGTACATCTCTTTAATGCCTTCACGAACAATCGTTGCGACTTCGTAGGCAAATGCCGGGTCATATGCTCGGCAAGCCGGAACGGTGCTTGCTAATAACAGCGAGTGTCCGTCTTGATGTTGCAGACCTTCACCATGCAAAGTTGTGCGCCCTGCAGTTGCACCAAGTAAAAAACCTCGGGTGCGTGCATCGGCGGCCTGCCAAATCAAATCGCCGACGCGCTGAAAGCCAAACATTGAATAAAACGTATAGAACGGCACCATTGGTACACCGCGAGTTGCGTAACTAGTACCAGCGGCAATAAAACTTGCGAGGCTTCCGGCTTCGGTTATGCCTTCTTCAAGAATCTGGCCATCTACGGCTTCGGCATAATTTAAAAGCATGTCGTGATCGACTGGTTCATATTTCTGACCTTGTGAGGCATAAATTTTAAGCTCACCAAACATTGAGTCCATGCCAAATGTTCGTGCTTCATCAGGGATAATTGGCACAACTCGCTCACCAAAACCTTTATCGCGCGCAAGGTTGCGCAACAACCGCGTGAAGCCCATCGTCGTGCTCACACTTTGCGTAGAGCTTCCATTTTCAAATTCTTTGAATGCATCATCGCTCGGCAAAGTTAAAACTTTTCGCGCAACGGTGCTACGCCGAGGCATTGAACCGCCGAGTGCACGTCGGCGTTCAATCATGTATTGATATTCAACGCTGTCTTCAGATGGGCGATAGTACGGCGGCTCGTCAGCCTCAAGCGCGGCATCTGAAATTTCTTCGTTTAAATGCAAACGATCACGAAGTGTCTTCAACTGAGCATCAGTCATTTTTTTAATTTGATGTGTTGCGTTGCGACCTTCTATCTCATCACCGAGCGTCCAGCCTTTAACCGTTTTGCATAAAATTACGGTTGGTCGACCAGAGCCCGTATTTTCAATTGCGGCGCGATAGGCGGCATAAAGTTTTCGATAGTCATGACCGCCGCGTGGCAACAATCTCAGGTCATCATCAGTTAAATGACTAACCATCTCGCGCAGTCGCGGGTCTGGACCAAAAAAGTTTTCGCGAATGTAGTTGCCGTCTTCAATTGTGTATCGCTGAAATTCGCCGTCAACAGTTGTGTTCATTTTGTTGAGTAATGCGCCTGAAGTATCGCGTGCAAGCAGATCATCCCACTTCGAGCCCCAGATCACTTTGATTACGTTCCAACCCGCACCGCGAAACGTTGCTTCAAGTTCTTGAATAATTTTGCCGTTGCCGCGCACTGGGCCGTCAAGTCGCTGCAAGTTGCAGTTCACAACGAAAACTAAATTGTCGAGATGCTCTCGTGCCGCCAGCGAAATCGAGCCAAGAGTTTCGGGCTCATCACATTCACCATCACCTAAAAACGCCC
>JBILAG010000077.1:0-9142 GCA_044354345.1 Ilumatobacteraceae bacterium
CTACGCCAGCGCTGATGATGGTTGTATTTTTCTTTCACTCAACCAATGATGGTTTTTTTGTAACTGGCGCGGGCGTCGCAGTCGGTACCAGCGCACCTCTCGAACGACAGGCTGGCGCACAAGGTCTGCTTGGTGGCATGGAAACTTTGGCGGGCGGGGTCGCCGCAAGTTTCGCGGGGGTCGCCTACGATCACCTCGGTCGCGCGACAACATTTGTTGGCACCGGCGTAATTATGCTCGTGTTAATTGCGGCTGCTCGAATCTTGGCGGGCGACAATTGGCATATTCGAAATGTCGTGCCAAAATCTGCAGTCGCGTTAGACATCGTTTCGTAATACTGTTATCAGTTATGGGATTACGCGACGGTGACGGATGGGTTGATTGTGATTGCGGCTTTCGCCATTGGGGTCGGTTCGGTGCGGCAGGTTTATTGCTAGTTCGTCGCGACACACCGCAACCGCAAGTTTTATTGCAACTGCGAGCAGAGTGGACTCACGGTGGTGGAACATGGGCGCTACCTGGTGGCGCAAAAGATTCCCACGAAGATTCAGTGACGGCAGCGCTGCGTGAAGCTCACGAAGAAATGGGAATTGAAGAATCGGCACTGACCGTCAAGCATATTTTCTCAGACAACCATGGCCCATGGAGTTACGACACGGTTATCGCGCACTCAATGAACGATGCAGGCGCTCACATTGCCAACCCAGAATCAACTGAAACAAAATGGTCATCAATTGATGAAGTTGAAACTCTCAACCTTCACCCAGGATTAAAACAATCTTGGGTTGCGCTAAAGCCACTGACTACTGATTCGCTGAAAAACTAAAACGTTTTACAACGCAGTTGCGTAAAGTTCGTGAATTTCACCACGTGTTGGGTAGCGCGGTGTATTCAAAATAATCAAGTCTCGCAACGCATCTTGCGTGAGTGCAGCGATGTTGTCACTTGTTGCACCTAATTCGCTGAGTTTGCGATTCGTGCCAACCGTCTTTGAAAGTTTTTCAACCGCCGCAATCGCTGCTTCTGGGTCAAGTTCGCTGCCCAATGCTTGACCAACATTCGCGTATCGCTCGGCGACACCTTGTGCATCGCGATTGAAGCGCATCACATGTGGCAACATCGTCGCCAAAGTTTGTCCGTGTGCTTGATGTAACTGCCCTGAAATTGGGTGACCTGTTGCGTGCACTAGACCGAGTAACGGTCCACTCGAAAATGATCGGCCAGCCAAATGTGATGCGAGTTGCATCTGAGCACGAGCTTCAAGATCGGAGCCGTTAGTAACTGCAGTCGGCAGATATTTTGCAACCAAACGAATCGCATGCAAAGCAAGTGCATCTGCATATGGGTTTGACTGCACCGATGTGTACGACTCAATTGCGTGAGTTAAAACATCCATTCCGCAAGCGGCCGTACCTTTCGAAGGCATACCAACAGTAAGAGTCGGGTCTAGCAAAATTGTTCGCGGTTGAACTGTCGGGTTACTAAATGTAAGTTTGCGATGATTCGCTGGGTTTGTAATCGTGTCAGTGATTAACCCGCCACCATTTGTTTCTGATGCGGTACCAGAAGTTGTCGGTATCGCAATTGTTGGCAAGCCTGGCTTTGAGGCACTGGCTTTTGGTGCAAGCGTTGAAAAATCAATTCGATCATTGGCATCAAGATCTGGAGCAAATGCCAAACCAACATGATCAACACCGTTCGGTGCGGCAAGCGCGATGTACTTACCGCAGTCCATTACTGATCCGCCACCAATCAAGACGACAACTGTGCCTTCAAGACCAAACTTATTTATCGCGGCCACTCCGGCAGCAACATTGATGTCTGTTGGATTTGGAGAAACTTGATCGAATACTTGCCACTTCATGCCAGCAGTTGTCAACGCATTAGTGATCGGCGTGACGATTCCAGTTGCGGTGATTCCGGCATCCGTGATAATAAATGCACGCGAACCAAGCGGCGTGACATATTGCGCAAGTGTCACGGCGACATTTGGGCCAGAAACGGTGTTCGACATTGGCGCGAGACCAAAAGTGCTTACTGCTGGATCCATTATTTTTCCCCTGTTGTTCGTGCCGAATTTATATTTTTACCTAAACTATCGGGTTCGTAGCGCGAAATTTCCGCGCGACCAACTACTTGCCAATGCACTTCATCTGGCCCGTCAGCGAGACGCAAAGTGCGTTGACCCGCGTACATTCTGGCTAGCGGTGTCCATTGAGAAATGCCAGTCGCGCCGAAAACTTGCATTGCTTCGTCAATGATTTTGCAAACACGTTCTGGAACCATTGCTTTAACTGCGCTAACCCAAACTCTTGCTTCGGCATTACCCATCGTGTCCATCGCGCGAGCCGCACGAAGCACCATTAGCCGCATCGCTTCAATTTCAATTCGCGCTTTGCCGATGATCTCAGTATTTTTGCCAAGACGAGCAATCGGTTTACCGAAAGCCTCACGACTGAGCCCACGACGCACCATTAATTCGAGTGCACGTTCGGCAGCACCAATTGAACGCATGCAGTGATGAATTCGACCCGGCCCAAGGCGTACTTGGGAAATTTCGAATCCACGACCGACACCCAACAACATGTTTGCTTTCGGCACACGAACATCGGTGAACCGTAAATGCATGTGCCCATGTGGTGCGTCATCTTCACCAAAAACGTGCATTGCGCCAAGAATCTCGACGCCAGGTGTATCCATTGGAACCAAGATTTGCGAATGACGACCATGCGGTGGACCATCTGGGCTGGTCTGCAACATACAAATCAATATTTTGCAACGCGGATCTCCAGCACCCGAAATATAAAACTTCTCTCCGTTAATCAACCACTCTTCGCCGTCAAGAATTGCGCGACACTCTAGATTTTTTGCATCGGATGAAGCGACATCCGGCTCTGTCATCGCATACGCCGAACGAATCTCTCCATTCATTAGTGGCTCAAGCCATTGCTTCTTTTGCTCAGGTGTACCAACGCGCTCAAGAACTTCCATGTTGCCCGTATCCGGTGCACTGCAATTCAAACATTCAGAAGCAATCGGGTTTTTGCCAAGTTCAGCCGCAATGTAGGCATAGTCAAGATTCGATAAGCCTTGGCCAGTCTCTGAATTCGGCAAGAAAAAATTCCATAATCCGTTGGCTTTGGCTTTGGCTTTAATCGAGTCAAGCAGCTCAAGTTGACCCTTGCCATATTGCCATCGATCTGGACGACCTTCACCAAGTTTGAAATACTCATCAGTCACTGGATCAATTTCATTTTTGATAAATGCGATCACTGCTTCGTAAAGAGGCACTGCGCCAGGCGACATCGCCAAGTTCATTGAGTCGTCAGTGGTTATTCCTGAATGCATTCGTGGAGCGGCCATAACCCCACGCTAGTGCTCTAACCAGATACGGCTTTTAGTCAGAGATGATTTCTTGTTAGTCGGCTAGAAGAATCAGGGGGATTTCTCGTGAGGTGCGAGTTTGATATTCGCCGTAGCCCTTGTATTTCGCCGTGATTTGGGGCCACAAAGTTTCGCGCTCTGTATTGCTTGCGATTCGCGCCGTCATCGACTTTTTTTCTTCACCCATATAGCGAACTAATACTTTTGGATTATCCCGCAAATTCACAAACCATGCTGGGTGCTGATCGTCACCGCCTCGCGAGGCAACGATCACGATCTCGTTATTTATTTGCAATGGTGAAGTCAACATCACCGCGCGTTGCTTGCCACTCTTGCGACCGATAGTTATCAGTTCTAGCACTGGCATGTTTGCCATGAACCAACCTTTGCGTCCGCGTGTGACGCCTAGCAATAATCTGTGAACCGTATTCATTGCTTTCAGTGTGATGTCGCTTGGCATAAAAATTTTCTAGTGAACTGGAGCGCTGGCTTGAGCGACGGTGCTTGACACATATTTCGGACGAAACATCGTGACAAATATCAATCCGCCAAGAGCAATGCACACCGACGAAACGATGAGCGGCTGACTAGAAGTAATTCCTGACGTGATGTAGCCAACCAAAATTGATGCTGGTACTTGCGCCAAGCTTTGCACACTGCTGTAAATACCCATGGCTTGGCCTTGTTGACCTGGTTCAGCAGAGCGACTGACAAGGCTCGACATATTTGCCATTGTCAAGCCATTAAAAACAGTGAAGAATGGAATCACCATATATAGGTATGCCGGTGAGGATGTGGGCGTCAAAAAGTAAGCCAACATCATTGCCGCATTACCCAACAAACTAAATCGCAAGACCTTGAAGTCCGCGAGTTTTTTAGCAACACGGCCAACTATGACTGCTTGCGAGATTGCGATAAACAAACCCACGATTGCGAAGTAATCACCAATTTTTGCAGACGAGAAGTCAAAACTGTTTTTTAAATAAACTCCAAAGAACGTCGTGAAAAATGTGAAGCCAGCATTAAACAAAAACGCAGTTGCGAGTATTACTCGAAGTCGATCTGACTTAAAGCCAGCCACGACATTGCTAACTGCACGACCTAATTTAATTCGTCCACCGTGAAACTTTTCTTTAAGTGTTTCAGGAAACGTTGTTAAAACGCCAAGACAATTCGCCATTGCAATTATCGCAGCGAACCAAAACGGAGTTGTTGCTCCAAACCAACTCGGAGTGTCAAATAATCCATAGAAACTTGCATCGGGTGAACTAAGTCGTCCGCCAAGATATGGCCCGATGATAAAGCCCAGTCCAAACGCTGCGCCAAGAAAGCCGAAGTTCTTGGCGCGATTTTCATTGGTACTTACATCACCAATTGCCGCTTGCGCAACTGCCAAGTTGCCGCCAGTGATGCCATCGAGTGCTCGCGCAGCAAATAACAACGGTATGTTCGCCGTACTAATGCCGATTGCAAACAACACATATCCAACAGATGTACCGAAAATCGAAGCCGCAAGCACGGGCCGACGACCGTGCCGATCAGACATTTGACCCAAGATTGGCGCCGCGAGAAAAATGAAAAATGGATATATCGCCTGCAGCCAACCCAGCATGATTAAGCCTTGAGTGAATGACCATCCTTCTGGGGTTACTCGAAACGGAGAACCTGGACTAATTAATAGTGGAAACACTGGAATCAAAATTCCAAAACCCAATAAATCAATAAAAACAGTAGTAAAAATCGCCAACATTGGGTTTTTTCGCATTCAACAACCCTACTGCTCATATCATCTTTGAGATGAAAGATCTCTTCTCACTCAAAGGTCGGGTTGCACTAGTCACTGGCGGGTCGCGCGGAATAGGCGCAATGATTGTGCAAGGTTTTCTCGAACATGGTTGCTCGCGTGTTTACATCACTGCTCGCAAGGCTGCACAGTGTGATGCTGCTGCTAAAGAACTTTCGCTGTACGGCGAATGCATTTCGATTCCTGGTGACATTTCAACTCAGGCTGGCGTCACTGCATTAGCGGCAGCAATTGCCGAGCGCGAGCCGACACTTGACATTTTGGTGAATAATGCTGGCGCAGCCTGGATGGCCGAGTTCGATGAGTTTCCTGAAACAGGTTGGGATAAAACAGTTGACATAAATATGAAGACACCGTTTTTCTTGACGCAGGCACTTGCACCACAGTTGCGAGCTGCAGCAATTAAAAATAATCACATCGCAAAGGTGATCAACATTGCGTCAATTGACGGCATCTCGGTTAATGAGATGGAAACTTACCCTTATGCAGCGAGCAAGGCTGGCTTGATACATATGACAAAACGCATGGCATTACGGTTGATTAAAGACAACATCGGCGTTAACGCAATCGCGCCAGGTGCGTTTGCCTCAGATATGAATAGATTAGCTCGCGATCACGGAGATGCTATTTCTACTCAAATACCTGCAGGTCGCATCGGCACACCTGAAGACATGGCTGGTGCTGCGATTTATCTCGCATCGCGCGCTGGTGACTATGTTGTCGGTTCAACGATCATCGTTGATGGTGGCGTAACTTACGCTCGCTGATTATTTTTTTGCAGGGTCATAGGTCGACAAGAAGTTGCCGAGTCGACCTATTGCTTCAGTTAAATCTTTCGCATATGGCAAAGTCACGATGCGCAAGTGATCTGTGCTCGGCCAATTAAAGCCAGTGCCTTGCACAACAAGCACATGTTCGGCACGCAAGAAGTCAAGTACAAACTTTCGATCGTCGGCTATCGGATAAATTTTCGGATCTAATTTCGGAAACACATAAAGCGCACCTTTAGGTTTCACACATGAAACACCTGGGATTTCTTCAAGCGCTTTTACCGCAGCATCGCGCTGTTCGAGCAATCGGCCACCCGGCAAAACTAAATCTTTAATACTTTGACGACCACCTAATGCAGTTTGTATCGCATGTTGTGCCGGCACATTGGCACACAGTCTCATGTTCGTCAACATGTTGATGCCTTCAATGTAACTTGCCGCATGTTTGCGTGGCCCAGTCATCATCA
The DNA here is from genome assembly GCA_044354345.1 of Ilumatobacteraceae bacterium. Taxonomy (GTDB): domain Bacteria; phylum Actinomycetota; class Acidimicrobiia; order Acidimicrobiales; family Ilumatobacteraceae; genus BACL27. Next base: position 6,426 of record JBILAG010000077.1, read on the forward strand.
TCCAACCAGCACGAAAGCCGGCGAGACGATATGCCTTTGAAAGACCGTTGAACGTCATCGTAAAAACATCAGGCGCAATCGCTGCAAATGTTGTGTGCACCGCGTCGTCGTAAAGAATCTTGTCGTAAATTTCATCGGCCATCACGATCAGTCCACGTTCGGCAGCAAAATCTGCGATCTCACGCAAAATTTCTGGGCTGTAAACCGCACCGGTTGGATTATTCGGATTGATCACAACAATTGCTTTTGTCCGATCACTTACTTTTGATCGAATGCTTTCCATCATCGGCATCCAACCGTTTGACTCATCACACAAATAATGCACTGGTGTACCGCCAGCGAGACTTGTTGAAGCTGTCCAAAGTGGATAATCAGGAGCTGGAATCAAAACCTCGTCGCCCTGATCAAGTAACGCATTTAACGCGAGTTGAATCAATTCACTGACACCGTTACCCAACCAAACATCATCGACATCTGTGATATCAATTCCGCGTTCTTGATAGTGCTGAACAACTGCGGTTCGCGCAGACAAGATGCCTTGCGAATCTGAGTAGCCCTGTGATGTTGGCAAGTTGCGTACAACTTCGACCAAAACTTCCGGCGGTGTCTCAAAACCAAACGGTTGTGGATTGCCGATATTTAATTTGATAATCCGGTGACCTTGCGCCTCAAGTCGCTTGGCTTCATCAAGCACTGGACCACGAATGTCATACAACACATTGGCTAATTTTTGTGACTGCATGATTTCCATGACTAAATAGGCTACGCCGATAGTTCTACTTAAAATTCGGCATAAAATTATCTGTATCGAACCTTCAAAAATAGTGCTGTTTTACAAGTTCACGCCCTTAGCTGACCCAGAGGCGATTCGACTTTGGCAGCGTGCGCTTTGCGAAAGATTTGACTTGAAGGGTCGCATAATTATTTCTAAAGACGGCATCAATGGCACCGTCGGTGGTTTGTTGTCGAATATCAAGAAGTATGTTCGTGCAACAAAGGAGTTCGCACAGTTCAAAGAAATAGATTTCAAGTGGTCCGAAGGCGTAGGCGATGAATTTCCAAGATTAGTGATTCGCGTGCGAGATGAGATAGTTACCTTTGGCAAGCCTGAAGAAATTATTGTCAACCAAGACGGCATTGTCGGCGGCGGAACGCACTTGAAGCCGCACGAAGTAAATGAATTAGTCGAACAACGAGGCGATGAAGTTGTTTTCTTTGATGGGCGCAGCGCACACGAGGCGCGCATTGGCAAATTTAAAAATGCAGTCGTTGCAGATGTTGCAACAACACCCGATTTCGTTAGCGAACTTGAAAGCGGCAAATACGATCATCTCAAAAACAAGCCCGTAGTTACTTATTGCACTGGTGGCATTCGCTGTGAAGTCTTATCAATGTTGATGAAAAATCGCGGTTTCAATGAGGTCTACCAACTTGATGGTGGCATCGTGCGTTACGGCGAAGAATTCGCAGATAGTTCTTTGTGGGAGGGTTCGCTCTATATTTTTGATAAGCGACTGAAGATTGAATTTAGTGAAGACGCAAAAGTATTGGGGTCTTGCGACTATTGCGGGTCAAGTACAAATCAGTTTTATGACTGCGCCAACCTTGAATGTCGTTGTCAGTTTTTAGTTTGTGCAGAGTGTTCAGCCAAGACTTCAAAAATTACTTGCCCAAGTTGCCGCAGCAGGTGACTCGTATAACGACACGGCGATGTTGGGCACACCCGATTTTGGATTCTTATTTCACGCCTCAGACAACATCACTGCCTTCGCAAGATTGTCCAAAGTAATCTCCATGTTCTTTTTGTTATGTGTTGCACGGTCAGCAACACCGCTTACGATTTTGCCAAGAAAAGAGCTGATACCACCACGGTGATCAATCCAGCTGTGTGTCACTCTGCTGCCTGCAGGATTCGGCTCAATCTCGAACACCCAATCACACCAGTTTTTTTTAAGCACCGTCAATCCAAACGAAAATTTCTTTGGCGCATCGCATGCATTGACTACGACGTTTGTTCCCCACTTCTTCTTGCCATTTTTGTTACGACCTTTAAACGTTGCGCCAACTGCTGGTCCCGTTGCCCCCTTGGCCCACTTGCCGCCTTGGTTTTCTGGCGACCACTCACCCATTCGCGGCAAGTCAGTGACGAGTGCCCAAACTTTTTCTGGAGATGCTAAAACTTCTCGTACTACCGCAACGTTGTAAGTCATGAAGAATATTTTAACGGAGTGACCGTTAAGCGCTTTGAGTATATGAATTTACGTAGTCCGAGATTTTTTGCCATAATGCAGCTCGGGCAGTTTTGGTATCCCTTTTCTTAGTGCGCGGTGACTTGTGTATTGGTCGAATTTCTCTATCAGACCAAAAAGACCCGCTCATACCTGGGAGTGGCTGAACGGCAGCCAGCCAAGCAATCGTGTCTGCACCCTCACTGGCCGAACGCAAAATTGGTGCAGTTATTCTTCGAAACCCTGGAATACTTTCTTGCACTCCCGGAGTATCAGCCCAGCCAGGATGCATTGACACAAACTCTGTCTGGGGCTCGTGTGCAGCCCACATTTCGGTCAGTGTTACTTGTGCTCGTTTAGCAATTGCATATTGTTTTGATCCAGCATATTTATTGGCGGTCATCTCCAAAGTTTCGCCGTTGTCAAAAATGGGAAGCGGGCTGGTGTACATGCCACCTGATGACACAGTTACTACTCGACCTCCGACCA
>JBILAG010000079.1:0-9038 GCA_044354345.1 Ilumatobacteraceae bacterium
CTTCTTTGATGTCTAAACCAAGACCTAGGCGATTATTTAGTTCAGTAATTAATTGAAATTTACTTATTGGATTTGATGCAACATGCACTAAACCGTTGATGCTTGTACTACTAGTCAATAATGAATCAATTACTACTGACAAACTAAACGTTGTCAAGCCTGAGTAAATTGCCTTCGAATAGCCAACTACTTTTTTGCCACGATTATTAAGAATCCATTCAAAAAGACTTGTGAAGTTAGCTAGTTCTCGTCCGACATGAGAAGTACGAATTGTTAAATTATGATCATCAACAATCTCGCCCGCTAGTTTTGATGAACCATAAATGTCGATTGGGTCAGGATTATCAGTTACTGCATAGTTACCTTTGCTACCAGAAAAAACACAGTCAGTACTTATATGAATCAATCGAGCACCAGATGCACCGCAAATACTCAAAAGTTTGTGCGGAAAATGAGCGTTTATTTCAATCATCTCATCTTCGCTAGTTCGGTGACCTCTTTGTTTGACAACTCCAATGCAATTTATTACTACATCAAACTGATGCTCTCTGAAGAAATTACTGACTGTGATTATCTTTTTTGCATCAACACCTGCAATCCATTTTTCCTTACTTAAAAATTTTGCAAGGCCGGAGGTTGCAGACCACTCTTGCTTTGATGTCCCGTAAACATCGTGAGTCTCACTGAGTACTCGAACCAACATGTGACCAAGCATTCCGCCTGAACCAAGAATGCAAACTCGCATTAGTTGCTAATCAAGTCACCCGACAAATATTTTTCAAGAAACTTTTTTACTTCATCTGTCGACATCAGATAGTTTGCCGAACTTACTTCGGCAAACTCAATTAGTGGTTCAGATGATGCCGTTGCCACTTCGGGCAAGATTGACTTAATTGCGAAGTACTCTCCGCGAGAAATAGTGCGGAGCGATTCTTCTTCGGAGATCATAATCTCGTGCATTTTCTCACCTGGTCGTATGCCGCTTTCAACAACTTCTATTTTTTGAGAACCGACCAGTGCTTTGGCAACATCTTGAATCAACGCTGCCTTAATTTTTGGAATGTAAGTCTCACCTGCAGCAGCAAATTGCAATGCTTCAAAAACAGTATCAACTGCTTGGTCAAGAGTCAGCAAAAACCTCGTCATGTTTTTGTCAGTGAGCGTTATCGGACCACCCGCCGCAATTTGATCAATAAACAATGGCACCACTGATCCACGTGAAGCGAGAACATTGCCGTAGCGCACAGCAATAAACCGCGTCTGCGGACAACTGATATTGGCCGCAAGAAATATTCTCTCTTGAATCGCCTTAGTCATTCCCATGACGTTTGTTGGTTTGCATGCTTTATCAGTTGAAATTGCAACGACACTTTCAACTGGCAATTTAAGTTCAATAATTGCCCGAACAATATTCTCCGCGCCTTCAATGTTTGTCTTAACGGCCTCAAACGGAAAGTACTCACATGCGGGTACCTGTTTTAAGGCAGCTGCGTTAAACACGATGTCGGCTGATGTCAAGGCCTGCGCAACTGAATGAAAGTCTCGAACATCACCAATTTTGAACTGCAATATCCGCTCAAAGTTGTGGTACATCACTTCGTCGGTTGCAGCCCGATGGTTCAAATAATCCATTCGAAGATCATGTTGTTTGGCTTCGTCTCGGCTGAATACGACAACACTTTTCGGCGAACCGAGTTGACCAGACAATATTCGTCGCACAAGTACCTTGCCCAGCGACCCTGTGCCACCAGTAATCAGCACACGTTTGTTGTCAAGATACATTCGTTTAACGACCTTTTAGCGACGGGAATTAACTAACCCAAGGTTATCTGTAATCAGCAAGTGCTTTTGCTACCACGAGCGCTCGGAACTTACTGTGCCGAGCAAAGTTCTCACAAAATGTTTCGCGTGCTTGAAGCACTTCATCTGATGTCCACCAGAGATCAACATTCTCCCACATGTCAGTAATATGTCGCGCTGCTGATTCAGGGGTGTAGTGCAGAATCTTGGCTTTGAAAAGTTCGTTGTAAATAGTCGCTGCAGTTGAAGTCAAACGCACATACTTTGGATCCCATAATGCAACGGTTGGATAGCCCGCCAATAAATTTGTTGGAATAGTCGTTTCGTTGTAAGTAACAATTGACATGCGATTACGAGATAGGGTCTCATTTAGGCCGACACTCCCGAGATCAACCTCAACAACTCCACCCAGAATTTCTGAAATTTGTTGGCCGGAAACGCGAGCAGGTTTCCCGATTGAACTTGCGTTTTTTGGTCGAATTATTGTCTGGTTACGAATACTTTCTGGCAATAACGAAACTAACTTTTTTAGATTATTCAAATAAGCGCTATTACTCTGCACCCCGAGCATCCCGTAAATGTCTGAATTTCGAGTAATTGGACCTAACACAATTAGTACTCCACCATTTCGATTCGGTTTGAATATTTCATGGTGCGATTGAACACAAGATGGCGTGACTATTTTTGAATCATCAGACCATCCCCATGATAAAAATCTGTCTACGGTTGAAAACTCATAAAATTCATTCCATCCATTTAAGTGGCGAGTACCGTAGCCCCCGCCGTGTTGACCAGATATAAGTTTTGTCTCGCCAGTAATAACGTGTTCCGCAGACCAAACTTTAAATTGCTCATTTCGATGCAACAACGTATTTGTAAAAATTAGTTTCGGGTGTCGCCTGATCTGAGATTCACTTACTTTGTCTTGTAATTCTTTAAATCCCTCAAGATAAACCGTCGGCAAATTAGTCGCTAACAGTTCACGCAAAAACTTCTCAAATCGATCGGTAGAACTTTTTGAGATATTTAAGTTTTGCCGCGCGACAACGTTAATTTGATGTGCCGTAAGTTTTGAACTAAATCGCCATAATCTTGGCAGTGATCGCAGTCGCAAATGCATCACAACTAGTGCCAACTTAGATTGTACAACTCCTGCCAAAACAACTTTAGGATTCGGCGAAATTTTTGCTAAAAACGTTTCAAGTTTTGATTTCGTCTGCGGCGAAGGCAGGCCAAAATTAATGTTTTGGCGATATTGAAGCAACTCTTTGTTACGCTCTGCCGACGAGACTAAATTGTTTTCAGTTGCTGAGTTTGCTACGAAATTAAACGCCTCAACATAAATGTAGTGATTCCAGATATCTGTAGCGATTAACAACGACGCTTCATCGTGTGTTACTGGCAAAAGTTCTTGCCAGATCAAATCAAGTTTCACGACTTTCAGCGCACCGTATGTCTCAAAGACATACTCAGCAATTTTCAATCGCATATGCACGACTTGCGCAAACTGTTGAAACCACGCACCAACTACGATTCGCCAGTAACGCAGCGGAAACGTAGTGCCGTGCTGTCGATTAAGTTCATTCGCTAAATCTTGAAACACCAACTCACTCGACGACACAAACGCATCAAACTCGTCATCCGTAATCTCTGACAAAATCTCTGGAGATTTGACCAAAGTAACTTCAACATTCGGGTCGTCAACAAAAGCTTTGCCGTCTACTCCGATCCCGTCAATAACAACAACCGAATTGGCACTGCGCCAAAGTTCTGGAAACGGCCCAGTGACCAGATGCGTTTGCTTCAAACAACCACCTATAACAATCGAATAATAAAGTGGAGACGATGGGAATCGAACCCACGACCCCCTGCTTGCAAAGCAGGTGCTCTAGCCAACTGAGCTACGTCCCCGTAGGGCACGCCCACACTAACAGCGAATAATTCGTTCTAACTCCTCTCATATCCAGGGGTATCCTCGCTGTATGGTTGGCGAACTTTTATATGCATTTCGCATTATGCGTCTGCCGCTACTTGATGCGGGTGGTCAGGCAATCGGCAAAATCAACGACGTTATTGTTGTTGCTGGTCGCAGTGCCGAAGCCCCCAAAGTTTTGGGCTTTGTCGCCACTAGTCAGCGGCGCCGAATTTTTGTCAGTGCGACGCGTGTCGAAACTCTTGACAACTCGGGTGTCCGACTTAAGTCGTGGGATATTAACCTCACGCCGTTTCGCACTCGCGCAGGAGAACAACTTCTTGGCAAAGATGTGTTGGACAAGCGCGTCGGCGACGAAGTTATCAGCGATGTCGCATTAGTCCACATTGCTGGCAGGTCATCGACTTGGCAAGTTTCTAAAGTTCGACTTTCTAAACGTGGATTATTAAGTTCTAGATCAGGCAATCGAATTGTTGACTGGCAAGAAGTTGCCCCGATGTTTGCACCAAAAACGGAAATTGCTGCTGAAGCTGCGCGTCTCCGTGACATGCACGCCAGTGATGTAGCAACGATTATTCGTGCATTACCTGCCGAGCAACGCCGACAACTTGCCGATGCGATGGATGACGAACGACTCGCTGATGTGCTTGAAGAACTACCAGAAGACGAACAGTTGCGCTTGATCGAAGGTCTCGACATGGAGCGACTCAACAGTGTGTTTGACGAAATGGAATACGACGACCTCGCCGACTTGCTTGGACAAATGGGAATAGATCAACGCACAAAAGTTTTAGATGCAATGGACGACGAAGATGCTGAAACAATGCGCCAACTTCTCTCGTATGCAAGCGGTACTGCAGGTGCATTGATGACTCCTGACATCATTGTGCTTGGACCAGACGCAACGGTGGCTGAGGCGCTTGCACTAATTCGCGACCCAGAACGACTTGTCTCGATTGCTGCGCAAGTTTTTATTGCTCACGCACCTCATTACCCACCCACCGGCACATATATCGGTGTTGTAAATTTTCAGCGATTGTTGCGCGAGCGTCCAAGCATGACGCTGCGTCACTGTGTCGAAAACGAACCAACAATTGATCCGCACTTGCCTGAAAAAGAAGTTGCTGAACGGCTTGCTTCGTACAACATGTTGGCAGTTGGTGTTTGTGATGCCAACGGTCGGCTTCTCGGTGCAGTCACAGTAGACGATGTTTTGGATAATGCATTACCTGCAGACTGGCGTCGCAAGGTTGTCGTTCGTACGCCAGAAACTAATCAGGTTTCTACGAATCTAAATAACAACACAGATCATGGTTTGAATGGAGTTCACAATGAAGCGTCGTGAAGACCTTGGACGGCCACGCAACCAGCCAAAGATTGGTGTGCAATATAATCGAAGTGCGTTTGGCGAATTCGCTGAAAATATCGCACGGCTCATGGGCACTGCCCGTTTTTTAATTATTCAATCCATCATGGTTTTAATTTGGGTTGGCCTAAATGTTTCATTCATTGCATTCAGATGGGATAAATATCCATTTATTTTATTGAATCTAATGTTTTCAATTCAGGCCGCCTATGCCGCACCTCTTATTTTGTTGGCGCACAACCGTCAAGAGTTTCGCGATCGCGAGCAAGCGGAAATTGATCGCAATGTTGCAATTCGAACCCAAAACGATGCTGAGTTTTTGGCTCGTGAGATCGCCAGTGTGCAGCTGGCGTTGTCAAATGTTGTGACCTCTGATGAGTTGGCTCAACAGGTTGAGCGTCTTAACGATTCAATTATAAAGTTAACTGAGAAAACAAAATAGTCACTAGCAGCAATCGCCGCAACGGCCAATTAGGTCTAATCGGTGTTGATCAAGTTGAAACCCTGAGCTTTTTGCAATTTTTGAAAGAGTTGAGTCGAGGCTTGACTCAAGAGATTCTGGTATTCGCACATCGCGAATATCGCCACACTTTGAACAAACAAGATGATGGTGATGACCGAGAATGTCGTCGTTAAGTTCGTAACGCGCCACATCATCGGTGCTGAAAATTCGTTGCACCACGCCGACATCTTCAAGCACGACAAGATTGCGATACAGAGAACTTTGCGCTAATACTTTTTTTACATTGCTCGAGCGCTTCAACATCTGTTGAATCATCAATGGACGATCAGAAGCCGACAAAACCGTCACGATCAATCGACGTTGCGATGTATACCGTTGTTCATGTTTGACAAACCTGCGCATTACTTCACTGTGCACATCTTGACGCACATCACTGTGACTGCTGTTTGATCGCTTATTTACCACTGACACTTTCTGCAATATATCTGAGAATGAGTGAGAATATAAATAGTGAATTAAATTACTGAATCTGAAGTTTGACTAAGCCCTAACGAACGAATGCAAATTGACTCCCGCATTACAAATTTGTGCAATGAGCCATGCATTCGGCATTGACTCATCCCCAAGAACATGGGCACCATGTTTTTCAATTTTGTTTATATCAATTGCGTGAGCAGTATTGGCAGCGACGACTCCGGCAACTTGTCCAACACGCTCAGCAACGGCAATCACATCAACCAAACGCGCACCGTTTTTCATTCCCCGCACCTCGACACGAAGTCCGCCCATGCCACCTTCGGCTTGCGGTGGAATCATCATCGGTACTCTAGAAAAAACTCGATCGCGACGTGTCGCAGTAACCCGCCCAGTGACACGCTCAAGTTTTGGAAAGGCACGTTTAATTAAAAGCGGATCAGGTAATTCGGCGCGATAACAGTCGTACGCACCAACTGGTTCTGGAAACCAACACAGTTCTCGTCCGCTTCCTGCCGGACGACGCAACCACTCACCATCATGCCAACCGATTGATTGCCCCGATAGTGCTCGGTGATGCTGTCGGGCACATGCCGGGCCACCGGTGCCGTGAAGCGCAACATGAACTTCGTCTATTGAGTCAAAAGATAATGCGAGATGTCGCACCAACAAACCCGACATACCCGGTGACGACGCAGCACCAACTATTAATGTTGCTTTATTTTCGAGAGCAAGTTGTGAAAGTGTCAACAAATTCAAACAGTCAGCAATGTCGTCGCTTGTTGAAACAACGCTCACACCTGAATCAAGAAATTCTTTAGCGATTGAAAAATGTGGAGACGGCCCGCACAGTACGACTACTTTTGCCGACTTCATCGCATTTCGATCAACAACACTTATTTGAGATTTTTCGTCACTCAACCGACCAGCTAAACGTTGGGCAATTATCTGCTCAGTATCGAAAACACAAATTTGTCGCAACGAGAATAGTCGCAATGTCTCGGCTACTCGAGAGCCGACAACACCAGCACCAACGATGCCAATCATCCAATTAACCGTTTATTTTCAGTTTTGCTTTGGATCGGTAACTTTACGCCAGCCACCTTGTTTAATCGCGCCAGCACCTTTGCCCTTGAAGCGAATCACACCAGCAACTGCACTAGCCACACCGACAGCAAGCAAAACGCGTCGTATAAATTTCACTGCGACCTCCTGGTTCGTGTTCAGTTTAGTTGGATGCTTTACTTTACAAACTAGACGATTTGAGCACCTGCTGGTATACCGCAATTGTTTGCTTATTAATCGTTGCAGACGAAAACTCGTTCTCTGCGCGATTGCGACCTTCTGCAGCCATTTTCAGTCTCAACTTATCATCATCAAGCAAACGAATTAATGCGGCGGTCAATACCCCAACATTTTTTGGCTCAACCAACAAACCATTTCTTCCGTCTTCTACTGCTTCTCGACAACCTGGGACATTGGTTGCAACGACTGCGCGTTGAGTCGCACCCGCTTCAACAAATACTTTGCCAAAACCTTCTCTATATGAGGGCAAACAAACAATGTGGCATTGCTTCAAGATTTCGGCTACATCGTTTCGATAACCCAGCCATTTAATTGCACCTGCTGTCGCCCAATCTTGTAATTGTTGAGACGTTAACGATGCTGGATTTCCAAGATCAACATCTCCAACCAACCAAAACTCAATATCTGGATGTGTCTTTCTGATCTCTTTGGCACTTTCAACAAACTCAAAAACTCCCTTATCAATGAGCATTCGCGCGACAAGCACAACAACTTTATTTCCTTCGGGTTCAGGTGATGCTTTAAAGACTTCTAAATTGACACCAGTACCCCGAATCAAAACAATTTGATTTTGATTGAGAAACTTTCCTTCTACAAGACTTTTTAGGTCATCTGAGTTCTCGATGATTGTGGTTGCCTCGCGCCGACCCAACAAGGTTCCCAGCATCAATCGCACTGCTGGGCGTAAAACTCGGGCGCGCAGATCATTGGACGCAAACAGATATCCCATTCCAACCGGTGCATTTATTATTTTTGCCATTGGATAAAAAAAGCCGGCGAGCGAACCCAAAACAATCGGCTTAATCGCGATTAAATGCACGATATTCGGTTTGAAATCACGAAAAACTTTTGCAAGTTTCCAAATCGACCAAATTGCACTAAACGGGTTTGTACCACTTCGAGAAATATTGTGAGGTATCACACGCAAACCTTCGCGCTCAATTATCTCTCTGTGTGTCGTACACCGAACATGCACCGCGACTTCAAAACCTGCTTGGCGCGCAGCAACAGCACGATCAAGAAATAATGCCGAGAATGCCCAGTCCTCAGTGAATATGAATAAAACTCTCTTCTTTTGTTCTGAGTCAGACATGAGTCACCCCAACTTGAGCGCAATAAATATGTGAGTCCTATGAAACTCGGCGCGAGACGAGCCTACTTGCGAGCGGTCTAAACCAAGATGGTGATGAAATTTCCCATTCTCCTTGATACTCAATTGGTGTGGCACCTGTTCCATTTTTAAAATCATAAACGCCTTTATTTTTTTCTGGATCGATCCCACTCAAGTCAATTTGTTGCACCCCTGCCTCATAACATTTCTGAGCTAGATACCAAAAAACTGCGTACGAAGCATATGTTTTTCTGCCAGCGGGCGTTGTCAGCGCAATAAAATCCCATGCGAGGTTCTCAAAAATGAGGGCACCGCGAATTGCTAATGGATCGCCGTTGAGATCATCAATTCGACTTAAAAGAAGTTGACTGCCAAAGACCGAAATTACGCTCTGTAAATCTGAAACAGGTCGTTGTAATGAAAGACCTTCGATCTTCTTGTACCCATCCATAAGTTCGTATGCACTTGAAATCTCCTGCGGGTTCGGTGTCTCCCATACATAAGGTGCACTGACATTTTTCGCCGAACGTTTTAGGTTACGTTTCCAATTTGGAGAGCACTTTTCAACCCGAGCTTGTTGATCAGT
>JBILAG010000080.1:0-8967 GCA_044354345.1 Ilumatobacteraceae bacterium
AGATTTTCATTATTCCAATTCGAAATTAACTGGTCAGCATTTTTGTTGTAGTAGTCAATTTCTGCCGATGGCTTGCTTAGATCGTAGTACCAGGGCAAATGTCTGGCCAGATACGGTGGGGCACTTCGCAAAGAATTTGCATTTACGTGCCCGCCACCTGGTCGATGCATCGCGAAAGTCGTATCAATAGGTGCAGAATAAAAACCATTCAATGATTTTTCTCGCCAAAATTGGGACTCCCAAGTTATGACGTCTTGCTTGTGAATGTAGTGATCTGGAAGATCGTCAATTCGCAACGAGAATCCAACTTTGTCAATTTTCGGATTCGTCAAAAATGCTTCTTCAAAAACCTCAAATACGTCATTCGGAGTATTTTTGTCCGGGACAACATCCGGATCGGAGATTATAAAAAAACGATCATCACCGAGTTCGGGGACAAGTCCACTTAGCCATGGCGCACGATGACCGAGATTGTAATTGTTGTAAACGACGTGATGATTTGTGGTTCTTAAAAAATCAACTAGGGGCGGGTAGGTGCTGGCGTTGTCGCAAAGCCATATCTCTGTTTGTCCGGCGGTCTCAAGCCAATTAAGCAGCTCTTTTAAGCACGTGAGGCGATCGCGCACAGTGATAATTACCGGGTATTGCTTAACCATGATTTATTTTGTTCGGAAAAACTGTGGAACCAAACTCCGGAGTTTTTGCTCTAAGCGATATGTGCGAGTTGTTTCTAAAAATTTGACCCTACTGCGGGCTTTGTCACGCTGCATTAAAATTTTGTCTACGCGAGCAGTTAATGCAATTAATTCTGCCTGAATTTGAGCCCGCTGGGCATTTGTGACAGCGAGATCACGAGTTAGCTGCTCAATTTGATTGGCCATTGGTTTTCGTTCAAGAACGTATTGCGCGATTTTTGATTCAGTGAATTGACTGAATGCGTCGTACTTATTGCGCATTGCATTGACTTCGTTAATTACCTCTGTCAATAGAGTTTCATAGTCTTGATTCGCTATGGTCACACCCCTATTCTACTCAAATTATTTAATGTAACTATGTCGCGTGAAGTCACCAACAATCGGGCTGAGGTAGATTCTTTAGTAGTGCAATCGCTTCAAGCAAACTCTTCACGTATATGGCATTGGCTTGAATATACGTATGTTGTAATTCTGCTCGGCTCCTTAACTCAAGGACCAGTTAACAAGATCTGGGAAGGAAGCAGTCAAGTTGACGCAAGGGCGATTGAGATCACAAAATTCGCAACTTACATCCTCGTTCAGGCACCAGCAATATTTTTACTTATACGTCGTGGGATTTCAAAAAACTTGTTGAAAGGGCCAATCGGATTACTACTTTTGTTTGTCGGTTGGATGTTGTTATCGACGATCTGGGCTACATCTAGCAGTAATACTGTTTTCGAGTCGCTAACACTTGTTTTGACTTGTTCGGTTGGTCTATATGTCGCTAGAAGTTTCAGTTTGATAGAGCAATTGACTCTCTTTGGCTTTGCAATGCAACCCGGTTTGATTTTTTCTTGGTTTGCAGTGCGTCAAAATTGGGCTGGGTCTGTTCAACCAGAAGACGGAAACTGGATTGGGATCTATTTCAACCGAAACTCTTTGGCGCCACCCGCCGCACTAGGTTTGTTGGCCGCATCGGCCTTGTTGTGGGTCGTGCTAGCTCATCGCCCTAAGCGGTGGATTGCAATCGTCGCGACTTTAATCGTGGTGGCTTTATTTGATGGTTATCTTTTGATTCGCAGCGGATCATCGACTTCGGTTGGTGCAGTCATCGTGTTTGGATTGGTCTGGTTGTTTTGGACAGCAATACGTTGGTGGCAACGAAATAAAAATATTTCTCGCAGACAGATTTTACAAATGGTTTACCCAAGTTTTCTACTTGGCGTAATTGTGATGACTTGGGTTGGGTTTCGATTTCAGAGCGCACTACTCAATCGGCTGGGTAGAAGAATTGATTTTAATGGACGCGAAGTTTTATGGCGCTTTAGTTGGAGTGGATTTAAAGATAAACCGATAATTGGTTGGGGTTGGATGTCAGCCTGGCGAACCCAGAATTTTTTTAGCGATCGTGAATTTTGGTGGGCATTGACAAACAACTATTGGTCGCACAGTGCAATTATGGATGTTTTACTTGGAGGCGGAATTATTGGTGCAGCTCTTTTGGTAGTCGCAATCGTTTGGAGTGGAGCGCGACAACTTGGATCTGTTTGTTCAGAAATTTCAGGACAGTGGGCTTTTGCGGCTGCATGGTTTGTGATCGCTGCCGCAACTCAGGAGAGTTTCATTATTGGAAACCATTTCATGTTGGTTTTGCTAGTTTCATCGATGATTGGACATCAGGCAGATCAAAACGATGATTCGTTAAATAAAACTATTTCTCCTGTGTAAGTTTGATCATCAGTTCTCGAGAATCAATTGGGTTTATTGTCAAACTTTGTTGATTGATCGGTTTAGCTGCAACATGCGAGATTAAAGGATGTCGAGGTCGTTCGTCGGTTTCGCCTTCTGCAAAAAGCTCCTCGTGTACTTTCTCTCCGACACGTAGCCCAACAACTTCGATTTTGATTGGCTTGCCACTGTTTTTGACAAGTTGTTCGGCAACATCATGAATGTTTACTGGTTTACCCATATCGAGAACCAAAATTTCGCCAGTGCGACCGATTGCACCCGCTTGTACTACAAGCTGCACAGCCTCAGAAATAGTCATGAAGTAACGAGTCACTCCGCGATGTGTCACTGTGACTGGTCCACCTTTTGCGATTTGATCGCGAAAAGACATCAGCACACTGCCGCGAGAGCCTAAAACGTTTCCAAAGCGAACTGAAATGTATTTTCCTTGGTTGGTGCGCGAAGCCACATCTGCCGTGAGGCGCTCAGCGATTTTTTTAGAAAAACCAAGCACACTGATCGGATTAGCGGCTTTGTCGGTGGAAATATTCACAAACACTTCGACACCAGTTCGTTGAGCCGCATTAAGAACTGTCGCCGTGCCGAGAACGTTGGTTTGATATGCCTCGTGTGGGTACCGCTCTAACAACGGAAGGTGCTTCAAAGCCGCAGCGTGAAATACGACTTGTGGTTTACGACTATCAAATACTTCGTTGATTGCTCGCTCATCGCGAAGATCAGCCAGAACAGTTTGAGGCGTATCAAGCAATGCACGACCGTAAATAGAAAGTTGTACTTCGTGAAGGGCGCTTTCGTCTCGGTCGAGCATAATTATCTCAGAAGGGTTGAATCGAACTAGTTGCCGACAAAGTTCACTGCCGATACTTCCACCCGCGCCTGTTACGAGAACACGGCGGTTGACGAGATAATCCGAAATTTCGTCAAGATTAATTTTCACACGTCGCCTGCCGAGTAAGTCTTCGTCAGTCAGATCACGAATATCTTCCGCGTCTACTTGTCGTTCATCAAGACTTTGCACCACCGGCAGAATCTTCACATTGAGTTTTGATTCTTGAGCTATTTGGACAATTTCGTTGACAACTGTTGAATCTGCAGATGGAATTGCAATTAATAATGTCGACGCGCCTGTTCGCTGAGTTACTTTTGCGATCTCATTTCGACCACCAAGTACCGGCACTCCTGAGATGCGTAAACGATGAGTCTTAGGATTGTCATCTAGAAATGCAACTGGCAAATATTGCGAATTTGGATTGCGAAGCATTGTGTTGACGATTTGAATTCCGCCTTCGCCAGCACCGTAGATGATCAGCTTCGTTGAGTTTTGAGCAGAAGGACGTCGAAGTTGTTCGCGTATCAAGCGCCATGAGTATCGACTAGCAGCAGTGAAAAATAAACCAAGTATTCCGCCAGCAATAATTGCACTCCGCGGAAATGCATCCACTGATGTATCAAAAAATCGAATTACCCACAGAATTATTGTCGTGATCAGTGCTGACAAAATTAAACCCTTAACTTCGTCAAAGCTTCCATAGCGCCATCGTCGTCGATAAATTCCGACGATGTATCCGGTTACGGCCTGTACTACTGAGACCATTGGTAAAACACGAATCAGGGTTTCTTTTACAATTTTACTGATATCTGGTGCCGCCTGTAGATATGACCGCATCACAAGTGCAATTGTCACTGCTAGCACCCAGGCCAATACATCTAAAACAAATTGAGTTGTACTGGTGATTGAGTGAAAACTTCTAGAGTTACCAAATCTCTCGGCGGTTAGCCGTAGGCGGTTTCGAGAAGTCTGATTTACGTTCATAAGTTATTAGCCAACAAGAATTACACCCAGAATGTTATTACCTGATTTCTCTACAACTGTCCAAGCATTTTGTAACTCAGAACTCTCACTGCGGTGTTTTTTCGCCAGCAAAATTACTGGTGAATCAGACGTCGGAGCAAGCGACTTTGCATTTAGAGATTTAAGTTGACCAGCCATAATTATCTTGCAAGATAAAACTTTGGCCAGAGACTTCTTTGTTTGCTCATTATCGGCTTCGCCACCGATTGCGACAAGTCGCAAAACCGTAGCTTTCTTTATCGGATGCGTAGCTTGAATTGCGGCTGCCAAGTGTTGCAAAGAAATAGATTGATTTTTCGCAGATAATTCACCAAGAAACTGTTTGTAACCGATCAAGTTCACTAATTGCTTTGCCCCTCTAATTTTGCCATCACTAAAAATTAGTTGAAGCAAAATTAAGCATCCAAGTACGAGGCCGATGAGTAAACCGAATAAGTATGTAGATCTGTTGACCGAGGTAACTTCTGCGCCACCAGAATACTGACTGACGCCAATGAGTTTTACTTCGCCAGTCACAAGTTCAATTGACTTGTTAAGAGCCAAACGTTGCAGCGTGAGTTTTTTAACGGCTGCGACTGAGATATCTTCTGGCGAAGAAAGCAAAGAGTCAATTAACGTAATTGAGTTTTGAAGACCGGCCTTTGTTGCTTTGGTGCGGATTGAAACTAGTTTTGCGACGAAGGCGTCAATGGCTGAGTCGCAGTTAATCGGATCAGTTTCTACGCAAGCAAATGAATACGAAGAACTGCCATAAGAGACAAAAGAGAATTGATTCTTACCTTCGGCTCCCTGGGATGAAGTGAGTGAGAAGTTGGGCTCAGACCGAGTCACAGAAACATCAACCTCGCCCTTAATTTTGGCAAGAATCTCCTTTTGCGATTCGTTGTTCAACAAGATAGCCAACTGATTTTCTTCACTAGGGAAAGGCTTAATTAATGAAGGGTCCAGCCCAACAATTGAAAGTGGCCCAGCTTCGTCGAGTGGTTCGTATGTCTTGGTCAGAGAAAAATATCGAGGCGAAGTTTGCAGATCAGATTCTTGCAAAAACATTAAAGTCATGCCCAGCAGCATGGTGAGTGGAACAATCCACCACTTTTTTGAGATTACGCGAAGTATTGCTTCAGAATCAGTGAATCTATTTCGCTTTGTTTCAATTGGAGCCATAAAGATTAAGGCTATCAGTGGGATAGTTTGCACAAGATCGAATGAAATGTTTGAGATACCGTTAAAGACACGAAGGTATTGACAGCAGTTATTAAGCAGTTATGAAATAGGGAGAATCCTCGGAATGCCAACTGACTTTGAACAACTCTTTGGTTATATCAACGTCGTTGATAACTCAAACAAAGTAAGAAAAGTTGCAGACGAATTATTAGTGATGTCATGTTGGACAGAAGAGTTCTGTGCAACGATTGTCCGCGCAACTCAAGCCATTGACAGTTTTTCGGCAACTGACGGAGACCCAGTACCAGGAAACGAAATTTCACTGGCAATGGTTAGCCCGCGATTATTTGAAAACGTTCAAAATGATTTTGGTGCTCGACTTTGGCCCCAACTTCAAGAGCATTGGCCACTAATTGATTACCACGGAATCCAAGATGTTTTTGTGATTAAGTATGAAGTCGGTCAGCAAGAAGAACTGAGGTTGCATCACGACATCGCCCAAGTTTCGGCAAGCATAAAACTTAATGATGACTACGAAGGTGCTGAACTTGAGTTTCCTCGTCAGAAATTTTCAAACCGCGAAATACCTGTGGGGCACATGCTGGCATGGCCAAGTTTGGTCACGCATCCACATCTCAGCACGCCGATTACACGGGGCGTCAAATACAGCGCAACCGTATGGTTTGAATTGCCGATTATTAATAGCTAGTTAACTAGTTAGCTAGTTCGACGGCGAACTCGCAACGGACGATTTTCTGCATTGAGACAATGCCCATCGTTTAGGTCAAAACGCCAACCATGTAATGAGCATGTCAATTCTTCACCATTGATCTCGCCAAAAACTGACAGATCTGCTTCACGATGTGGACATTTTCGTTGCATTACATATTCACCAAGTTGAATCTCTTCGCTTAAGTCAGAATCGATTTTAAGTCTTGATGCAGCCTCAGCTTCGGTTCGTTGAATGCGCTCAACAGAAAGACTTTTAAAGAAGTTGTAAAGATACTCGTTGAACTCACCCGATCGCCACGCCGAAAAACGACACGATAAGAAAAACGAGTTAGACCAGTCGACAGCGCGTTGACCGACGATTGTTTCAAGCAGGTCTCGGGGAATAGTAAATCGAAAACCAAACTCTTGAGTTTCAAATTTTTCGACCGTGCCAGTTTTGAAATTTATCAAAATGTCAAGATCATCAGTTTTGATTAGACAATTAGCGCCGATGCCAATTCGCAATGCTGGTGCTAAAGCCATCAGTGGTTCAAACCAAACACACAGTGTTGAAATCAAATCAGTTGGCTCAATTGCCCAGCTTAGTTTCTCTGCAGTAAGCCAAGTCGCCCAGTCGGCTTGGTAGTCGCGCAGGTACTTTTTTTTGTGATCAAAGATATTTTCAATCTCAATATTTTTAGGATGAGCCACGGTTATTGATTCTGGAGAGATTTCAATAACCGTGCCAGGAATCGCCAAAATGTCGTTAGCACGATTTATTTTTTTGAGTCGATTCATAAACTCACGTTGATCTGGAAATATAGAAATTTCATCACCGGTTATGACATTTAAATGAAATAAAGATTCGTCAAGAAAACATGGTGGCCCGGCTGATGGCACTACAGCTCTGGCATTTAGAGTTTCAACGTATTTAAGGGCGCGAGTAAATTGACTTTCAATTTTTGCCGTAGCGAGTTTTCGCTTAGTTTCATCGGTGTCTTCGTAGACCATCGGATACCAAATTGCTCCGCTGTATTGCAACCAATGTAAATCAACAGGGCCGTGTTCAATGAGCGCGTTTAAGTTTCCCGTGCGACAATCGTTTTGGTTTACCAGCCGTGTTTCTCCATCACTTACAACGAGTGCTGAGTCGCCCCCTGGCCCATC
Source organism: Ilumatobacteraceae bacterium (assembly GCA_044354345.1). Lineage (GTDB taxonomy): Bacteria > Actinomycetota > Acidimicrobiia > Acidimicrobiales > Ilumatobacteraceae > BACL27. The sequence continues at coordinate 7,321 of JBILAG010000080.1, forward strand.
GGTAATTGAAGTTTCAACATGAATTGCAATTTTCGTGCACGAATCTATTGCGGTCTCTTGGCCATTTTTGGTCTTCAAGAAATTTTGAAATCCGAGGACCGTTAACCGCCGTTCAAGTTCATGACTTGGAAAATCAGGCAACAGCACCACAACGTCGCGACTTACATGGTTGGCTAGAAATGCTTCGTCTAAATGGTCACCATGGATATGAGATATATATAGGTGTGTCGGCGATTCAATTTCTGCGAGCAAATCTGTCGACAACTGGTCATTTCGTGGAAAAACAAACCAAGACCCAAAAAACGCAGGCACAAACCATGGGTCGCAGAGGATTCTTGATTCGCCTGAATTGATCAGAATTCCGGCGTGCCCAAGCGAGACAGCTCGCATATTTATTTAAGCAACTGGCGGATCAGTAAATTGCTGACCTGATTTTGCAACGTGTTCTGTCCATTCTTTGCCGTTCCAATAACGCAATTCAAACCGATTGGAAGGATCGGCATACCATGCCGCAGGAACTTCGCTGTTGGTGCTGCTCGAGCTAGATGTATTTGCATTCGTGTTAGGTGAAACAGTTGAACTGTTGGTGTTATTAATGGCTTTTCGCAAAAATGCACAATAACGACCATCAGTGGTCGGAACTATTGAAACAACTTCCCAGCCCTCGGCTGATTTCTTTGTCAGTTCGCCCGCGAGTGCTTCGGGGCTCGAGTTGTATGGGTTAAATGCGGCGTACTCAAACATGAAAACAGGCTAGTGCTGATCACGACTAACTCAATAAACAGAAGATCAAATAATTGTCTCGTTAAATGATCACGATCCGCAATTCTGTGCAACGTAGCCTTGGGGTTGTGACGAAAAATCAGACAAAGCGAATCGGATATTTCGGTCCAGTTGGAACCTTCACTGAGCAAGCCTTGCTCACCCAGTCTGATCTGGCTTCGTGCGATCTCTCTGCTTACCGAACAGTGCCAGATGTTTTAGACGCCGTCGAATCAGGAGAAGTTGACCAAGGTTTTGTTCCGATTGAGAATTCGATCGAAGGAACGGTCAATTTCACTCAAGATGCACTCGTGTTTGATCACAATCTATTAATTCAAAGAGAAATAGTTTTAGACATTGAGCATTGTTTGGTTGCCCGCAAAGGCGTGGCGCTTTCGGATGTGGCTGGTGTTATGTCGATTCCTGTGGCTACTGCACAATGTCACAATTTTTTACGCAAACAGTTTCCAAAACTTGATGTTCGAGCGACAAATTCAACGGCCGAAGCTGCACAATTAGTTGCTGCAAACACTTCTGAAAATCTTGCGGCTATTGCTCCGCGAAATGCTGCCAAGGTTTATGGTCTTGAAGTTATCGCTACTGATATTGCTGATCATCAGGGAAACCAAACTCGCTTCGTGCTGGTTGGTAAAAACACAGTGCCACCAGCAACTGGTCATGATAAAACCGCGATCGTTGTGTTTCAACGTGCTGACGAACCAGGAAGTTTGATTTCAATTTTGCAAGAGTTTGCTGCGCGACGGATCAATTTATCCGTGCTACTTTCTCGACCAACGAAGCGTGGCGGCCTCGGAGATTATTGTTTTATCATGTATGCAGACGGCCATATTCAAGATGAGTTAATGGCAGATGCGCTACGTGATC
>JBILAG010000081.1:0-8735 GCA_044354345.1 Ilumatobacteraceae bacterium
TTCGACCCGGTCAACGCGTTATATAAGGACGACTTTCCAGCGTTAGGTAAACCGACAAGACCGAAGCGTTCCATGAGAGGCGTCAGGCTATCTGTGCCGAACTACCTGTCTAGGTTTGAGCATTTACTTGCGGTAATTGTTACTATGCAGACAGTGTTAATTATTTAACTAACGGCTAGTTATCCAGCCAGTCCAAGGAGAATTTGAAGTGACGTCATTTGATCTAGATCTCAGCAAGTATCAACTCGGCTGGAGTGACAAAGTTGAATATGCCTTTGAACCAGTAAAAGGATTAAACACGGGCGTTGTAGAGCAAATCTCGTGGTGGAAAGGCGAGCCGGAATGGATGCGCAAAATGCGTTTGCGCTCGCTGCAAACTTTCGAACGCAAGCCGATGCTTGACTGGTTCGCGGTCAACATGCCAGACATTGATTTTCAAGACATCTACTACTACTTGAAGCCAGCAACTGCGCAAGTTGACGAATGGGAAGACCTTCCCGAAGAGATGCGCAAGACTTACGAAAAACTTGGCATCCCAGAGGCAGAACGAAAGTATCTCGCAGGCGTTACCGCGCAATACGAAAGCGAAGTTGTGTTTCACCGCAATCGTGAAGATCTCGAAAAACTCGGCATCTTGTTTTGTGACATGGATACAGCATTGCGTGAGTATCCAGATCTCGTCAAGCAATATTTTGGTTCGGTTATTCCGCCGGGCGACAATAAGTTTTCTGCACTTAATACTTCAGTTTGGTCAGGCGGTTCGTTTATTTATGTTCCGCCAGGCGTTGAGTGTGAAATGCCGTTGCAGGCTTATTTCAGAATTAACAGCGAGAACGCAGGTCAATTTGAGCGCACATTAATCATCGCTGATGAAGGTTCGAAAGTTCATTACATCGAAGGTTGCTCTGCTCCGGTTTATACAAAAGATTCGTTGCACTCGGCAGTTGTCGAAATTATTGTCAAGCCAAGTGCGCATGTCACCTATACGACTATTCAAAACTGGTCGCCGAACGTTTACAACTTGGTAACAAAGCGTGCGCGTGTTGAAACAGAAGGCCACATGGAGTGGATTGACGGCAACATTGGTTCAAAGTTAACGATGAAGTATCCAAGTGTTTATTTGATGGGGCCAAAAGCCACTGGCGAAGTTTTGTCGGTTGCGTATGCGGGCGCGGGTCAGCACCAAGACGCGGGCGCGAAAATGGTTCATGCCGCACCCGAGACAACCTCAAAAATTGTTTCAAAGTCAATTTCTAAAGATGGTGGAATCACTGCATATCGCGGTTTGGTTCGAGTTGAAGAAGGTGCAACTAATTGCAAGAGTCATGTGCAATGTGACGCGCTGATTCTCGATGAACAAAGCGAGAGCCGCACGTTTCCATACATGGAAGTTGGTGCGCGTGATGCACAAATCGGTCACGAAGCAACGGTTTCAAAAATCGCTGATGAACAACTTTTCTATTTGCAGAGTCGCGGCTTGTCACAAGAGCAGGCGATGAGCATGATCGTCAACGGTTTTATTGAGCCAGTAACGCGCACTCTGCCAATGGAGTACGCCGTTGAATGGAGTCGTCTGATTGAGTTACAAATGGAAGGCTCGGTCGGCTGATCAAAGCCCACTGAAGTAAAATCTAGATATGTCAATGCGAACTGAGTGCAAGCACTTTGAAAGTCGCACGTATTCAAATGGCGATGCGATGCGTCGTTGCCGGCTTGATCTTGCACCAGATGCACCTTGGCGTTGCCCAGACGCTTGTGTGAAATTTGATCATCGAGCTGTTGATATCGGTTGGGCACACGGCACAATCGTGCCAAATGTAACCCCTGCCGAGCCGGTGAGCGTCAAAGACGGTACTGCGGCGTCGGTATTGAGCGAGGCAGAGGCGATAATTAATGCAATGGCGACTGATATTGCAGCTGAAATCAAAGAAAAACAGAGCAAAAAGAAAAAGCGCAAACGCAAATGAACACACTCGCGTTACCAACAGTCGATGAAGAAATCTGGCGCTACAGCCGAATCGGTGAACTCAATCTCGACCAGTTCGAACTCGGCAAAGTTACGACAAAAATCGAAGTTTCTAGCCAGGCAAAACAATTTGTTTCATCAGTGACGCATATCGCGCCACGCGATGCAACAGACATTTTTGAAGACCTAAATGTTCGACATGCTCAACTGACGTCGATCAGCGTTGCGAAGAACCAAGTCGTTGCTGACCCGATAGTAATTACGCACTCTCTCGACGAATCTGGAGTTGTGGCATATCCACGGTTGGTGATTGAGGCGCACGAAAATAGCGAAGTAACGGTTGTTGAACGATTTATCTCCAGTGCCAACGCAAAGTCGCTGATCGTGCCGGTTGTCGATGTGCGGGCTGCACAGTCGGCGCGAGTTACATATGTGGCGATTAACGAACTTGGTGCATCAACTTGGCAAATCGGCTACCAGCAAGCCGTCGGTCAACGCGATTCAATGATGAAGTTGTTCACCGTCGCTCTCGGTGGCGATTACGCCCGGATGCGCGCCGAAGTGCGACTCGAAGGTCAGGGTGCCAACTCGCAACAAGTGGCGCTTTATTTCGCAGACGCAAATCAAATGCACGACTTTCGTACCTTGCAAGACCATGCCGCACCGCGCACGCACAGCAGTTTGCTTTTTAAAGGCGCGGTGAAGGACACATCAAAAAGTGTTTACACGGGTTTAATTCGCATTCGTGAAAACGCCACAAAGTCAGAGGCGTTTCAGACCAATCGCAACTTGACTTTGTCGAACGGCGCGTGGGCAGAGAGCGTGCCGAACCTTGAAATTGAAACTAATGATGTGAAGTGCAGTCACGCCAGCACTGTCGGCCCAATAGATGAAGAGCAAAGGTTTTATCTTGAAAGCCGCGGCATTCAGCCAGATATCGCCGAGCGATTAGTCGTGCTTGGGTTTTTTGATGAAGTGCTTAACCGTCTGCCTGCGTTGCCGTTTGTCAGCGGTTTGCGCGAACGTGTTAGTACAAAACTTCTCGGAGCAAAATCATGAAACAAAAAATCTGCAAACTCGATGAATTGATTTCGGGCAAAGCGCGACGTTTCGAAGTCGCCGACCGAGCAATTGCTGTTGTAAGAATCGATAATCAGGTTTATGCAATAGGCGATAAGTGCAGCCATGCAGATGTCGCGCTTTCCGATGGCGAAGTTTTATGTGACACCAAAGAAATCGAATGCATCCGCCACGCGAGTTCTTTCAGTCTTGAAACCGGAAAGCCAAACACTCTGCCAGCAACTCAGCCGGTACCTGTGTATGTTGCCACTGTTGATAACGGCGATGTTTTTATCGAATTGAAATGAGAGCACAACAATGACCACGCTTGAAATCAAAAACCTCGCTGTCGCAGTTGGTGGCACACAAATTTTGAGTGATGTTTCGCTGACAATAAAGTCAGGCGAAGTGCACGCTGTCATGGGCCCGAACGGTGCGGGCAAGTCAACGCTTTCGGCGGCGCTAATGGGCAAACCCGGCTATGTCGTTACGAGTGGTTCGGTCAAGCTTGATGATGTCGACATTCTGGCATTGCCAACTTGGCAACGAGCCACCGCAGGTTTGCACCTGATTATGCAGTACCCAACTGAAATACCTGGGGTGAGTTTGCAAGATGCAATGTCAGCTGCGTTAGATATGCGAAACCAAGACTCAAATCATTTAAAGAAGCTCATTGAAACCGAAGCCAAGCGAATTGGTTTTGACCCTGAGTTGGTAATGCGATCGGTGAATGTTGACTTTTCAGGTGGCGAAAAAAAGCGCAACGAAACCGTGCAACTCGCCGTGCTTCAACCCAAGATTGCGATTCTTGACGAACTTGACTCAGGTTTAGATATTGATGCATTGCGTGACTGCGCACAACGAGTTGAAGACGCAACAAGCGAAACAAATCTTGGCGTTTTAGTTATCACCCACTACAGCAGGCTGTTTGAACAACTTAAGCCTGACTTTGTGCACATCTTGACCAACGGTCGCATCGTAAAGAGTGCCGGCCCAGAACTAGCCGACGAACTTGAAGTTACTGGTTACGCCGCTTACACAAATTAATAAATCTGTCGCTCCATTTGGACTGAGAGAAAAGTCTCTATTTTCTTTCAAGACGAGATATAAAAAAAGTGGGCAGCCCTTGCGGGCTGCCCACTAATTAGTTAAAACTAATTTATAACTTACTTAGTCTTTGTAAATCCGACCTTTGTCCAGTCGATTGATGTGAAGCCGAATGCGCCGAAGTTGGCAACATTCTTTGGCACACCAACGACGTTATTTCGTTGGAACAATGTGATCGAGTGAACGAGCTTGTAGACCTCTTTGTCTGCTTGGTTTGCAAGTTCGCAACGCTTCTTGAGATCAAGAATGTTGTTTGCCTTGCCAAATAATGCATCAATATTGGCACTACCAATATTGCCGAAGTTCTGTGCAGTGCCAATTTTGTAGAGGTTGGCGGATGACGAAATTGGGAAGTTGGTTCCGCTCCACGCAAAGATGGCCATTTCAAATTGGCCACCAGTGATATTGGCCAAGGTGAAGTATTGCGCTGTCGGAACCAAAGTCGGTACCAATTCGATACCGGCTTCTTTTGCCATTGCTGTTGCAAGAAGCACCGTGTCACGGCGGTTGTCGTTACCACTTGGGTACTTCAACTTGACCGAAAGACGAACGCCGCCCTTGGCTCGAATGCCATCGGCACCCTTTGCCCAGCCTGCACCGTCAAGCAGTTTCGCTGCCGCGGTGAGGTCACGCTTGCCGAGATTGCCGGTGTTGTCTTGGTTGCAAGATACTCCATCAAGGAAAATGTGATTGTTGTTCGGCTTAACCTTCGGGTCGACGATGCCTTGAATCGCAGTCGCGATTTGCTGACGGTCGATCGAAAGCATGATTGCCTGACGCACCGCAACATCTCCAACTACTGCTTGATTTTGAAGACCAAAGGTGAAGTGTTCGTGAGTCGGAGCCTTAGCAAGGAGCACGCTGATCTTTGAGTTTTCACGGGCACGCTTGAGAGCGTTTGAATCGTTACCGATGTCCATGTAGTCAATTTCGCTGTTAAGCAAAGCATCGATCTGAGCAGCCTGTGGCAATGCCTTGAAGATAATCGTGTCAAGTACTGGCTTGTCACCCCACCACTTCTTGTCACGCTCGACAGTAATTGTTCGAGTTACTTTGTCGAGAGCCTTGAACTTGAATGGACCAGAAGTTACCAATGGCGCTGCCTTCCATGACGTGTTAAACGCATCTGGTGATGCAGTCAATGCCGCTGGCTTGAGCGCACTGAAGAGTGGCTGCCAGTCAGGGTATGTCTCGCTGAAAGCTACAACGATTTCATTATCAGTCTTTCCTTTTTTGACTGATTCAATTTTTTCGTATCCAACTGACGAAGTGATGTTGTAGCCCTGGCCTGTCTTCTTCTGTGCATTCCACATGCCCACGAAGTCTGCAAGACCAATCTTCTTACCGTTGCTCCACTTAGCCTTTGGGTTCAGTGTGTAAGTGACGGTTTGCTTGCCATCGACTCGAGTTGCCTTGATGTCCAATGCATAGTTCTTATCAATTTGAAGCTGAGCGTTCTTATCGAAATAGATATAACGCGGAAGCATTGTGTCCATCACTTGGCTGCAGTTGAGGAGGTTTCCTTCAATTGCGCTGGTGTTGAAGTTCGGGCAGATATCTACTTGAACGAAGCGAAATACTCCACCTTGTTTGAGATTGGCTACCGGCATTTCATTAATTTGACGCGAGCCGCTATCTTTGGCAGCACCGACTTGCGTTGTCATACCGAATGGTGCGACAACTGCGCCTACCAAAGCCAGAGCGATAACGCGCTTGACTAGTTTGCTTTTCATTTGTTTCTCCTCTAGGTGGTTGTCCAGGGCATTTGCCGAGGAATTACTTCTCTTAAAACTAACAAAGAAAAAGCCGACTTATTCACTTCTGATTTACCTAGCGTTCATTTAAAAAATGAAGTGCTATCGTTCAGTTTTCATCATTTCCGTTTAAATATTGGGGTTTGCCGGTTCCATAATGCTCGGGTTCATTATCAAACGTTTTATAAATTTTGTACTGATGGTGCTGATTGCTTCATCAATGGGATATTTTTTGGCGTCGGTTGCACTCAATCCTCGCGGAAACTACGAGGCAGCAAATCCGCCGATCCCCAAAGAATCAATTGACGCGGTGTTGAACCGGGCCAACGTCAACGACGAGGTTCCATTTACGACGCGATACGTCAAGTGGGCTGGCAATGTTTTGCAAGGCGACTTTGGTGAAGATCTAGATCAGAACCGCGTCAACGAAGAATTCTCGCGCCGAGTTTGGGTGAGTTTGCGATTACTGATGCTCGGCACTTTGCTCGGCGCAACAATTGGCGTGATCGTCGGGGTGGTCAGTGCAGTTCGCCAATACGAGCTTTTTGATCGCAGTACAAGTTTGTTCGCTTATTTTATTTTGTCTACACCAGTTTTCTTGTTGGCGATTTTGCTCAAGTTTGTCGGCATTAAATTTAACGATGCAATCGGTTCGACTATTTTCTTCACGCAAGGTGAATACACGCCTGAATATGTCGGGTCGGCGATGGGCCGATTCGGCGATCGACTTCAACATTTGATTTTGCCGACACTCTCGATTGCGCTCGGCAGCATTTCTTTTTACTCGCGTTATCAGCGCAACACGATGCTCGATGTTTTAAGCAGCGATCACTTGCGTACGGCGCGTGCGAAAGGTCTTACTAAGCGTCAAGCTTTGTTCAAGCACGGTCTTCGAGTTGCGATTTCTCCGATGGCAACTTTTTTTGCGTACGGTTTTGGTTTGCTAATTGCCGGTGCGGCATTCACCGAAACTATTTATGGTTGGTATGGCATGGGACAGTGGTTTATCTCTGCTGTTGCCAAAAATGACATCAACTCAGTTAGTGCGGTCGTAACTTTCACTGCGGTGCTTGTTTTATTCTCAGGCTTTTTAGCCGATGTAATTTTGGCAATTCTTGACCCACGAGTTCGGTCGCGCGCATGACGACTGATCAAGTATCTGTCAACATGGCAAGTGACCGCATCTCACGCGGACAACTGATTCGCCGACGTTTCTTTCGCAATAAAACTGCAGTATTCGGTCTGGGCGTCATCGCGTTTATGTTTTTATTTGCTTTCGGCGGCCCATATATCGGTCAGTGGAATTATTCAGAGAGTGACTTCTCGAGTTTGCTCAAGGGCCCATCGGCATCGCATTGGTTCGGCACCACACAAATCGGCGTTGATGTATTTGCTCAAACGACACGCGGTTTGCAGAAGTCGTTAATCATTGGCTTATTGGTCGCCGTGTTTTCAACTGGGCTTTCGGGGATTGTTGGTGCCTTTGCTGGTTATCTCGGCGGGCGTGCAGACAAAGCAACGATGTGGTTTGTCGACCTTTTGCTTGTTCTACCTTCGTTCTTGGTTTTGGTGATTCTCTCGCGTTTTTATCAAGGCAAAACTTGGTTGTTGCTAGTAGTCGGTCTGACAATTTTTGATTGGATGATCACCGCGCGCGTAATTCGGGGTCTCGCGATGAGTTTGCGCGAGCGTGATTTTGTTCGTGCGGCTCGATACATGGGTGTGCCGACACGGAAAATTATTTTCAGACACTTGTTGCCAAACATGGCTTCGATTCTGATTATCGCTGCGACGCTAAATGTGGGTGGCGCAATTTTGGCCGAGACTGGTTTGTCTTATCTCGGTTTCGGTGTTGCCGCACCTGATGTTTCACTGGGCACGCTAATTGCCGAAGGCACAGGCGCAGCATTGACTTATCCATGGTTGTTTATATTCGCGGGTTCACTTCTCGTGTTAACTGTTTTGGCAGTCAGTTTTATCGGTGATGGCCTTCGTGACGCGTTTGACCCAGGTGCATTGCGCGTCAAGAAAAGCACTGTCTCATGAAAATCGCATCATGACAAGCAACGCCAACAACTCACTAATTGAGATTCGCAACCTCTCAGTCACGTTCCCAAGTGAGGCTGGCATCGTTCAAGCGGTACGTGATGTTTCACTTGACATTCGTGCTGGCGAAGTGCTCGGCATCGTGGGCGAATCTGGTTCGGGCAAGACCGTAACGTCTCTCGCAGCGATTGGCTTGTTGCCCGATAGCGCAACAGTGTCTGGGTCGGTCATGTTCAACGGTGTGAATTTACTCGAGTTAAACGACGATCAGATGTCGAAATATCGTGGCAATGAAATTGCGATGATCTTTCAAGACCCGCTCTCGGCACTCAACCCTGTGCATACGATCGGACGTCAAATTGCCGAAGCGTTGTTAATCCACAAAGAAATTTCAACTGAGGCCGCGCACAAGCGAGCCATCGAGTTGCTCGAAATAGTTGGCATTCCGCGACCAGCCGAGCGTGCGCAGTCATACCCGCATGAGTTTTCTGGCGGAATGCGCCAGCGTGTGATGATTGCTCTCGCAATTGCTAATGAACCAAAAGTATTGCTCGCCGACGAACCGACGACTGCACTTGACGTCACGGTGCAGGCGCAAATTCTTGATGTTCTGAAAACTGCGCGAGATATGACTGGTGCGGCAATTGTCTTAGTTACGCACGACCTTGGCGTTGTAGCCGGCATCGCTGATCGCGTGGCGATTATGTACGCTGGCAAAGTCGTTGAGGTTGGGCCAGTCGATGAGGTCTATGCACAACCTGCAATGCCCTACACGATCGGTTTGTTGCGATCGATTCCGCGAC
>JBILAG010000082.1:0-8723 GCA_044354345.1 Ilumatobacteraceae bacterium
CCTGAGTTAATCGGCGCAAATGCCCTGGCAATTAACACTGCAGAAGATCGAGGCAAATTCAAAGAGGCAATGATTGAGATTGGCCTGAGTGTGCCCCGCAGCGGAATCGCGCATACAGCTGAGCAAGCAGACGAGATTCTTAAAGAAATCAAATTACCGGTGATTATTCGCCCTGCGTATATTTTGGGTGGAAGAGGAACGGGTATTGCCAACACCCAAGAAGAATTTCGTGCTGTTGTTGCAAATGGTTTAGCGGCTAGTCCGATTTCTGAAATATTGATCGAGACATCAATCGTCGGCTGGAAAGAATATGAGCTTGAAGTGATGCGCGACAAAAACGATAACTGTGTCGTAATCTGCTCGATCGAAAATATAGATGCGATGGGTGTGCACACGGGTGATTCAATGACAGTCGCACCTGCAATGACGTTGTCGGATGTCGAGTATCAAAAAATGCGTGACGCGGCTTTTGCTTGTATTCGCCGTGTTGGTGTTGAAACCGGTGGCTCAAATGTGCAATTTGCGGTGAACCCAATTAATGGCGATCAAGTCGTAATTGAAATGAACCCGAGAGTTTCAAGAAGTTCAGCACTTGCGTCAAAGGCAACTGGCTTTCCAATTGCAAAGATCGCCGCAAAACTTGCGGTCGGTTACACGCTTGATGAAATATCAAATGACATCACCAAAATGACACCTGCGAGTTTTGAGCCAACTATTGATTATGTAGTCACCAAGATTCCTCGTTGGGCTTTTGAGAAGTTTCCGGGTACGTCTGGTGTTCTCGGTACTCAGATGCAGAGTGTCGGAGAAGCAATGGCAATTGGCAGAACATTTACAGAGAGTTTGCAAAAGGCTTTGCGATCGCTAGAGATTGGTCGACTTGGTCTTAATTGTGACCCCGGCGAAGAGATCTTTAACGACTCAAGCGATGCCCAGTTGCTTGACAAGATCGCGATACCGACCCCGGACAGAATCTTTGAAATCGGTGAATGTTTGCGCCGAAAAATCTCAATTGAAGAGATCGCAAAGGTTTGCAAATTTGATCCATGGTTTTTGGATCAAATGCAGTCGATCGTAGAAGAGCGTGAATATCTCGAGTCACAAAGCCTTGAAGAATTGTCAGTTTCAGATTGGAAGCGCGTTAAGCGGCTCGGGTTCTCAGATGCCCAGCTCAGCTATTTGTTTAAACGAACTGAACACGATGTTCGAGCGACCCGTCTAAAGCGTGGTGTAAGGCCGACGTATAAAGCAGTTGACACATGCAGTGCTGAGTTCGCTGCAAAGACGCCGTATCACTACTCGACTTACGAAGATGAATCAGAACTGCATTCAAGTACAAAGCAATCAGTAATAATTTTAGGAAGTGGTCCGAACAGAATCGGCCAAGGTATCGAATTTGATTATTGCTGTGTTCATGCGAGTTTTGCATTGCGTGACGCCGGTTTTCAGACGATCATGCTTAACTGCAATCCAGAGACAGTCTCAACTGATTACGACACTTCAGACAAACTTTATTTTGAGCCTCTCACTTATGAAGATGTGATGAATGTGATTGAAGCTGAACAACTGATATCTGGTTCTAATCCGCGAATCATCGTCGGATTAGGTGGCCAGACTCCACTCAAACTCGCAACCCAATTGCCAAAAGAATTGATTGCAGGCACAACAAGCGAATCAATTGACATTGCCGAAGATCGTGAAAAATGGAGTGAACTTTGTGAATCGTTAAACATTATGCAACCACCAGGTGGTACGGCCCGTGACGTTGAACAAGCTGTGGAAATAGCCAACAAAATTGGTTACCCGGTTCTAGTTCGTCCAAGTTATGTATTGGGTGGGCGAGCAATGCAGATTGTTCATGACGAGGCGCATCTGCGTAAAGCGATGCAAGAAATGAGTCAGGCGGGGTCGTTGGGTCGCGAAGGTGGCCTATCAGCTCAGAGACCAGTGCTGATCGACAGATTTCTAGAAGATGCAACTGAAGTAGATGTTGATGCGATTCGCGATTCATCAGGTGAAGTTTTAATCGGCGGTGTGATGGAGCATGTTGAGCAGGCGGGTGTGCACTCGGGCGATTCGGCTTGCACGATTCCGCCGGTGAGTTTGTCGGATGCGACAGTTTCAGAGATTGAAACTACAGTCAATAAAATTTCTGAAGCGTTGAAGGTTGTCGGCTTAATCAATGTTCAGTTTGCAATTGCTGATAAAACCGTTTACGTAATTGAAGCCAATCCGCGTGCAAGCCGTACTGTGCCTTTTGTAGCGAAAGCAACGGGCGTGCCTCTAGCCAAAGTTGCGAGTCGCGTCATGCTTGGCGCAACACTCGAGCAACTTCGCAGTGAAGGTTTGTTGAAAAAGCCGGTGTCTGGTTCGCATGTTTCAGTCAAAGAAGCGGTGTTGCCATTTAATCGCTTTGCAGATGTCGATACTGCGCTTGGGCCAGAAATGCGTTCAACCGGTGAAGTAATGGGAATCGACGATTCTTTTGCGCGCGCATTCGCCAAGTCACAATTCGCCGCTGGCACAACATTGCCCGAGTCTGGGCTTGTGTTCGTGTCGCTAAACGACCGTGACAAACTTGGCGGTGTTGACGTCGTCAAAGGTTTGACATCTCTCGGGCTCAAGATAGTTGCCACCGTCGGCACGGCTGATTATTTAAAGAGTCATGGCTGTGAAGTTTCGCGCGTTGTCGGCAAATTTTCAGAAAGAAAGTCGGGCAGTAACACTGGCGACGATGCAGTAAAACTAATTGAATCTGGCGATATCGCATTAGTAATTAACACACCGCGTGGATATGGCACACGAAATGATGGCGAGGCAATTCGTAAGGCCGCAAACACGTGTCGAGTTTCTGTTGTTACAACATTGAGTGCTGCCACTGCCGCAGTTCAAGGAATGATCGAGCAACGTAATCGACCGTTCACCGTGATGTCGTTACAAGAGTTTCACGCTAGATGACTGTTGGGTCAATAAGTAATTGTTCAGTTCAAGTAGGTGATGTAAAACTTGCTCATCCAATTCTTACAGCATCAGGAACCGCAGGTTATGGTGCAGAATTAGACGCGTATTTTTCTCTCAGCGAAATTGGTGGTGTTGTTGCTAAATCAGTTGCGCCATTTGCGTGGGCAGGTAATCCTGCGCCGAGATTAGCGCCAACTAAAAATGGAATGCTTAACGCCGTCGGTCTACAAGGTGATGGCATCGAACATTTTATTAATGAAGATCTTGTCGCTTTAGAAAAGTCTGGGGCAACAGTCATCGTCAGCATTTGGGGGCACAGCGTTGATGATTATCTCCTCGCCGCAAAGTTGCTCGGCGAAATCAAAAATCGAATCGCAGCAATTGAAGTAAATCTTTCTTGTCCGAATTTAGGTGGAGATCACGTTGTGTTTGCTCACGACGCTCGACTCAGCGCACAAATCATCGAAGGTTGCGTTAACTCGGGTTTGCCTATTTGGGCGAAGTTGAGTCCAAATACGCATGAATTAGTTAACATCGCCCGCGCAGTGCATCAGGCAGGTGCTCAAGCAGTGACGCTCGTGAACACTGCGATGGGGATGGCAATTGATACAGAAACGGGGTTGCCAAGTCTTGGCAATATTCGCGGAGGCTTATCTGGGTCGGCGCTACACCCAATTGCCGTGCGTTGCGTTTTTGATGTACGACAGGCGCTTCCAGAAATCGGCATCATCGGGGTTGGTGGTGTCGTATCTGGTCGCGACGCAGCCGAGTTGATGTTGGCTGGCGCCAATGCAGTTCAGGTTGGCACCGCGAGTTTCGCCAACCCTCGAGCGGCACTTTTAATTCAAAACGAGCTCGTAGATTGGGCGGTCTCGCATCAGATAACTGATTGGTCTCAAGTCACTTCAGCTTCTCATCGAAACGGCCTAGTTTCCACGCGTAAATAAAGTAATCTCATTTGTGTGAGAATCGTAGCGATCATCCTTGCGCGAGGCGGTTCAAAGGGTTTACCGAATAAGAACATTTTGTCATTTTGTGGAAAGCCTCTTCTGGGTTGGACGATTGAGCATTGCTTTGGTGGCGGAATTGATGATGTTTTTTTAAGTTCGGATAGCGATGAAATTTTGGCTGTTGGAGAGGAGTTCGGGGCTCGTCCTATAAAACGACCTGAATCTATTTCTAATGACACTTCTAGCTCAGAATCCGGTTGGCTGCATGGTTTAGATTTAGCGGAAAATTTACTCGGACAAGTCGATTGGGTATTCGCTCCGCAAGTGACCTCACCACTTCGCGAAACTAAGGATGTCCGGCATGGAATAGATTTGGCAGAAACTGATAAATATGACTCCCTGTTTTCTTGTAATGTGATTGAAGATTTTTTCATCTGGGAAGATTCAGACGGATCAATGAACAGCGTCAACTACGATTGGCGTAACCGTCAGCGTCGTCAGGACATCGAACAGCGCTACGTAGAGAATGGTTCTTTTTATCTATTTAAGCCAGAGATTTTACGTAAATTTTCAAATCGTCTTGGCGGGCGAATCGGAAAAGTTGAAATGGAGTCATGGAAGATGTTTGAAATTGACAACACTACTGATTTTCGGAAGTGCGAAGCACTAATGAAAGAGTTTTTGGAGAGCAAAGTTGACTAAATATCAGCGTTATCAGGATTACGTAATCAAGGATGGAAAGTTGGTCGGCGAGTTTGAAGCTATGTACCAAGACTTCGATAATCCTTGGGATCAGTCATTTCGTGAGGATTCGGTTTTATCAAAAAGTGTTGTTGAGAATATTCTAAGACAGGGTGGTTTTAAAAGGCCGTATGAGATTGGCTGTGGTTTGGGCTATTTTGTCGAAAAAATGCGAACCATATGTGGTGCCGGCGGAGGTATTGATGTTTCAAGCACTGCAATTGAAAAAGCTCGCGCGAAGTTTCCTAAATGCCACTTTGATGACGGTGACATTCTTGAAGTTGATAAAATTTTAAAATTCCAACCTGATTGTGTTTTTATGGATGAAGTTACCTGGTATGTACTTGACAAGCTTGACGAGTTCAAAAGTTTGTTATCAGAAAACTTTAAAGGCATTAGCTTCTTGCATACTTTGCGACAATACCCGGAGGGTACACAACAGTATGGAAAGGAGTATTTTACTAATTTGAAAGGATTTATGGATTACTTTGAATCAGTTGTTGATTTTTCGGACTGGGGCAGTTTTGGATCGAAAGTTGATCCATGCATGCACACTTTTTTTGTAGGAGTCATTAAATGATCAGCGGAAGAGTTGTTTATATGAATGGCGAATTTGTGCCTGAGGATCAGGCCAAGATTTCAATTTATGACTCGGCATTGATGTTTGGTGACATGGTGTTCGAGATGACTCGGTCGTTCAATAAGAAACAATTTCGGTTGCGTGAACATCTTGAGCGTCTTTACCTTGGTCTTAAAATTCTTCGAATACCTATGTCAATGTCAATTGACGATTTAGAAAATGCATGCATGCTGACGATAGAAAAGAATGAGCCGTTTTTCGAAAGTAACGATGAGCATCGATTAATGATCAATGTCAGTCGAGGACCGTTAGGTATTTATGCGCCTATATTCGACGGCAAACTTGAATCAACCGTCGTTATTGCTGACTTCCCACTTAAATGGACTATTGCGGGTATGGCAAGATTTTACGATAAGGGAATAAATTCGGTAATCCCGTCTCAGCGTGCGATTCCTGCAACTTTGATGGATCCAAAGATAAAAAATCGAAGTCGAGTGTGGTACCAAGTTGCGAATATTGAAGTTTCGAACGTCGAAGGCGATAATAATTGGGCTTTATTGATTGACACAGATGGCTTTATCGCTGAGGGGACGGGTGATAATTTCTTTTTGGTTAAAAATGGTGAGCTGTTTACGCCTGAGGGACGGAATATTTTACGAGGAATCAGCAGGGCCTACACGATGGAAATTGCCCGTGAACTAGGTATCCGGTGTCATGAGAAGAATCTAGAGCCGTATGACCTTTATGACGCCGATGAAGCTTTTCTAACCGGTACACCATTTTGTATTTTGCCAACTACTCAGTTAAATGGTGTAAACATTGGAGACGGACAGATGGGGCCAATGACAAAGTTGTTACTAGAGACATGGTCGAAAAATGTAGGTCTGGATATTGTCCAACAAATGAGAGATTATGCGGCTGAAGTTAATAGGTTGACAGCAACCTCGGCACCAACTCCGTATCAGTTTGTTAAAGAAAAGAAGTAATTGAACAGATAATTTGCGCAAGTAGAATAAATTAATGGCAACCTCATATCTGTCTGAGAGCGTTGAACTAGATCGCAAGTCGGTGATCGCTAACGCATATTCGTTGCGCTGTGAGATGTCTCAAGTTCTTCTAAATGTTGCCAGTGGCAAGTTGAACTTGAGTGATGTGCTGATAAAAAACGCAGATCACGAAGCAACGAAACGCCTTTATGTAGTTAAGGCGCTAGAAGCAATACAAAGCGTGGGCAAGGTTAAAGCGCGACGGCTGATGGCTGACCTAGAAATTACCGAAAAGCGCAGAATTGAAAGTCTCTCAAACAGCGAGCGTCGAGCACTACTCGATAAATTTGAGTCATTAATCTGATGGCGTTCGACTCGCAAGGTTTAGTAATTGTCGTTTCTGGTCCTGGTGGCGTCGGCAAGAGCACAATCGTTGATGCGCTCGTCAAGCGAGATGCAAATTTATGGTTGAGCCGCTCATGGACAACGCGTGAACAACGCAGTGGTGAAGCCCCTGATGCCTACAAGTTTGTTACTCGCGAACAGTTTGAACAACATATTGCTGATGGTGGGTTTCTAGAGTGGACGGATTTTTTAGGAAACTTCTATGGCACGCCAACGCCAAGCGCACCTGAAGGCAAAGACACCGTTCTTGAAATTGAAGTTGACGGTGCTCAGCAGGTCAAGAAGTTGAATAATAAAGCGTTATTGCTATTTGTCTTGCCTCCTTCTCGCCAAGAGCAGAAATCTCGTTTACATGGACGCGGAGATCCTGACCAAAAAGTTGAAAAGCGATTGCGCAAAGCCGAAGATGAAGAACCGATTGGCAAGGCGATTGCCGACTATGTACTGATCAACGATGACCTAGGCGAAACAGTTAATGAGATGAGTCGAATCATTGATTTTGAACGAAAACAGCGCCATACATAACTTCATTTATGGCTATACTTATGAGCCGCTAGGCGCACCCGATGCCTGATCCAGGAGGATATAAGTGACGACAGATGACACGATGATGAACCCGCCAATTGAGTCGTTGATGGGGCACACTGGATCAAAGTTTTCACTAGTGACCCTTGCGGCGCGTCGCGCTCGCGAGATTAATTCATATTTCAATCAACTTGGTGATGGACTTGGCAACATGGTTCCGCCACAGGTCAGTTCAACCGCGCGAAAGCCTTTGTCAATTAGTTTTGAAGAGATTTCAGCAGGCAAAATTCAACTAGTTCAACGAACAATTGAAGACATCGTCGCAGAAAATGAAGCCGCTGTCGCAGCACAAGAAGCAGAATTGGCCGCTGAGCTTGAAGCCGCAACAGAGCCTGACTCTAAATAGGCTCGAATAGCTATTGTCCAGGCGCGATATTTAGTAGCGTCTTGGTGAAAACAGAGATGGAGATTATATGAAAAAGTATTCGTTTACTTCTGAGAGCGTGACCGAGGGTCACCCAGACAAGATGGCAGACCAAATTTCAGATGCGGTACTTGACGCAATTCTTGGTGCCGACCCTGCAGGTCGTGTTGCTTGTGAAACTTTGTTAACGACCGGATTGTGCGTTATCGCCGGTGAAATCACAACAAGTGCGTATGTTGATATTCCGAAACTTGCTCGCCAAGTCATTAATGGAATTGGCTATGACAATGCGCTTTATGGTTTCGACGGCAATACATGTGGCGTGATTGTCAGCATTGACGAACAGAGTCCGAATATTTCGCAAGGGGTAAACATCAGCGAAGAGATTCGCGGTGGCAAGAGCGGCGAAGATGTTTTGAATAGTCAAGGTGCAGGTGACCAAGGAATGATGTTTGGTTATGCATGCACAGAAACAGATGACTTAATGCCGTTACCAATTTGGCTTGCACATCGAATGGCAGAGAAGTTGACAGATGTTCGCAAGTCCGGTGCGATTCCGTATTTGCGTCCTGATGGCAAGACACAAGTTACTTTTGATTACGAAGACGGCAAGCCAGTTCGCTTGCGAACAGTGTTGATCTCAACTCAACATGCCGACGGCATCAACCGAGACACTGTTATTCGCCCAGATTTGATCGAGCAAGTAATTCGTCCGGTTATCCCGGCGCAATTTGCAAAAGATGACTACGCCGTTTATGTCAACCCAACTGGCGAGTTCGTCAAAGGTGGACCACACGCAGATACAGGTTTGACTGGTCGCAAAATTATCGTCGACACTTACGGCGGCATGGGCCGTCATGGCGGCGGTGCATTCAGCGGAAAAGATCCATCAAAAGTTGACCGATCCGCGGCTTATGCAGCGCGTTGGGTTGCCAAGCATGTTGTTGCATCTGGTGCGGCACAGCGTTGCGAACTTCAAGTTGCTTACGCAATCGGTATGGCTCATCCAGTGAGCATCTTCGTAGAAACTTTCGGTACAAATAAAGTTGATGAGGCTTTGATTGAGGCAGCGGTTCGCGAGGTTTTTGATCTCCGTCCTGCAGCGATTGTTCGTGACCTTGATTTGAAGCGTCCGATTTACCAAAAGACTG
>JBILAG010000083.1:0-8625 GCA_044354345.1 Ilumatobacteraceae bacterium
AGAATTCAAACTCGCAGGCAATCATCTTTCAAGTCAACTCACACGGCAGTGTTGTTTCTACGGCTCGAATGACACAGCTGTTTGAAAAAATTATTAATTCGAAGCTCCCGATTGGTGTCTGGGTAGGGCCAACGACCGCCCGTGCCTACGGAAGTGCTGCTCAGTTGTTGGCTGTTGCTGATGTTTCGGCGATGGCCGACGGAACACGAATTGGCAAAACTGGAAAGCTACTTACCACGAGTGCCGGCAAAATTAGTTTTGGTGATGCATCTTCGCAATTATTAACTTCTACTTTGAATTCTCAACAGGCAAAAAAGCTTGGCGCGTTAAAACTTACGACAGCCGATGAGGGTGTACCCGTATTGCGAAATATGTTGCTCGCTCTTGATGGATTGACAATCAAAGGCAAAACGTTGCACACCGTTGTCGACGCCAAAGACGAAAATGGACAACTCGTGCGCGATGCTGCGACTACAAGATTTTTTAAACTCGGCCTAGTTGAGCGTTTATTACATACTTCGGCAAGTCCACCAGTTACATATTTATTGTTTATTATCGGACTTGCTCTACTGATATTTGAATTTTTCACCGCTGGCATCGGCATCGCCGGCGTTGTTGGTGCAATTTGTGTTGTGCTAGGCAGTCACGGGTTAGCGACATTGCCACTGCGTGGAGCAAGTCTGGTGCTTATGTTGATTGCAATGTTCGCTCTGGCGATTGATGTGCAAGTTGGGATTCCAAGGTTTTTTACGGGATTAGGTCTCGTACTATTTACGATTTCAAGCGTCACACTATTTCGCCCAAGCGACGGCGGCGATGTTCGGCTTTCTTGGCTGACACTTGCTTCTGGTGTTGCGGCAATTTCTTTGGCTTTTGTAGTCGGAATGCCGTCAATGGTGCGCACCAGATTTGCCACGCCAACGATTGGTCGTGAGTGGATGATCGGAAGTATCGGCGTTGCAGTCGGAGAAATTAATCCACTTGGAATTGTGCGGATTCACGATGCCAATTGGCGCGCACGCACTAATCGCTCGACACCAATTAACGACGGTCAAGAATTAAAAGTTGCTGCAATTGACGGAGTGACTCTAGAAGTCGAACCGCTCGAAGGTGCCGCACGTGACTATCGAGAGATGCGCAAACCAAAATAATTAATTAGCTAGCCGCGCGCCACCAACTCGCAAATCACCTAAGCGTTTGGTGATACCACGACTATCTAACGCTTCTAATAACGGCACTGCATGCTTGCGTGTAATCCCAAGATGTTCGCGAAATTGCGAGACAGTAAAACCATTTGGGCTCTGATTTAAAATTTCAATTACCTTTAGTCGTGCAGTTTCGATTGCGGTGATATGAAACACGGTGCCGTCAACATCTACCAATAATCCACGATGCACGAGTTGTCTAACAATATTGCGGTCAAGGGTTTTGGTATCTGGCGGCGTTACTCCGGCATGGGCGAATAATCCTGCATACGGATGATCAGATATTGAATTGGCGCCTTTGATTCGAGCGCGTCCCATTTCGATTACGACTTCGGGCAAAGTTGCAACAACTGCTTGTTCATTAGTTTTAAGTCGAGCGACTTCAATGCCATCCGGGTTTTTTGCTAATTGCATCGCCAAGTCTTTTCGTAATGCGTCGTAAAGCGCTGGAGTGGTCAGCCATTCGCCAACCACTGCGGGCAGTCGCTGCGCTGTGAGTAACTCAAAATCACTGACAGTTATCCAGCCGTGTTCTGCAATCAACCGATCAAGTGACCGATCAGGTTTGGCGCGTGAAACACGAAGTATCGGGTGAATGTCAAGCACTTCTCCACCGCCAATTGTTTCTTGTCGACCGGATTCGCGAAGGATATAACGATCACCCGGCTTAAGCGCAAGCGACGAATCAATTGCAATTCGCACGCAACCTTGCTCATCAGCGTTTAACTCACGCGCACCAATTAGTCGAATCTTGGCAGAGAATTCGCCAGCCCCGATGTAAACCGAATAACTACCGCGACGAGTCACTCGGTGTTTGAGACCCGGAACTATTCGCAAATATGCATCAAACATCGCAGTTGGTTTCCATTGTTTTATATATACCAGTGCGTCACCACGCGAAATTTCTTCGTGCGAAATACCAACAAGATTCAATGCACAGCGATGTGAACGATCAAGTTTTGTAACTGTCTGTTCGTGCTGTTGAATTTCTCTAATCCGTACTTTTTGCTGATTTCGTACAACAATCAATTCATCACCAACTTGGAGTGACCCATCAATCAAAGTTCCGGTGACGACTGTGCCAGCACCTTTTGTTGTAAATGCGCGATCAATCCACAATCTCGGACGCTGGCTGGCTGATGAACTGGCTAGTGAACTAGTCGCCGAAATTGTTCGAGCGATTAGTTGATCAAGTGCGCTACGCAACTTATCAAGACCCAGTTGCGTCGCAACTGAAGTTGCAATTATCTCGCTATTCGCCAAGAAAGATCCACTCGTGTGCTCAGCAATTTCACGACGGCGAATATTTTCTAGGGCCTCGTCAATTAAATCTATTTTTGTTAGTGCAACGACGCCGCAGGCGACGCCAAGAAGTTTTAAAATCTGAAAATGTTCTTCGGTTTGTGGCATCCAGCCTTCTTTTGCATCCACAACTAAAACACACGCATCAATTGCCCCGACGCCTGCCAACATGTTGCGCAAAAAACGAATGTGACCAGGAACATCAATAAAACTTGCGATAGCACCAGACGGCAACACCGTGGAGGCAAAGCCCAGATCGATAGTCATGCCGCGTCGTTTTTCTTCTTCCCATCTGTCTGGGTCGGTGCCGGTTAACGCTCGAACGAGTGAAGATTTGCCGTGGTCGACATGGCCGGCAGTTGCTATGACAGTCATTGAGTTAGCTATTCAACAAGATTGCGCAAAGCATCAATCAATAACTGGTCATCTTCACTACGCACGGTGCGTAAATCAAAATAAGTTTTTGAGTCTTTAACTCGAGCAATGATTGGTAGATCACGACTGCGCAATTTTGCAAGGTGATCACCAGCGATTACAACACCAGCCGAAGCAATAGTTGCGCCGGGCGCCGACCCCGCACCGGGTATTGAGTCAAGCAAGCAAACCTCGCCAACTTGAGCTGCTTTGATTATTTTCTCGGCACGCAATTGCAACTCGGATACGTCAATAATTGCCATCTTCCAAAAAGCAACATCGGTTGTCACGGTTCGTCCCAAATATGAAAGTGCTAGTGATTGCATCGCGATCATGGTTAGTGAACCAGGTCGTAGAGCTCGCGCGAGTGGGTGTTGCGCACACGCATTAACAAGATCAGCGCGACCGGCGATTACTCCGCATTGGGGGCCGCCAAATAACTTGTCGCCGCTAAACATCACTAGTGCTGCGCCATCACTAAGTGTTTGTCGTGCTGCTGGTTCGTTGGCTAACCACGCAGGTGTGCGACCTTCAAGCCATGGGCAAGTGTTATCGATTAACCCCGAACCAATGTCGGCAACAACTGGCACCGGCAGAGTTGCAAGTTCGCGCATTGGGGTATCTTCAACAAAACCTGACACACGATAATTCGACGGGTGAACTTTGAGGACTAGTGCAATATCATTGCCACGTTTGTCTATGGCTTTTTTGTAATCGCGCAGACGAGTGCGATTTGTGGTGCCGACATCAACAAGTCGCGCGCCAGATTGTTCGGTGACTTCTGGGATTCGAAAGTTGCCACCGATTTCAACACTCTCACCACGTGAAACAGCAACGTCTCGAGCATTTGCCAATGCGGCAACAACTAACAACACAGCCGCTGCTGTGTTGTTGACAACAATCGCTGACTCGGCACCACAAAGTAGAGCGAGCAATTTTCCGACTGTGTCTTGGCGTGAACCGCGTTCGCCCGAACGCATATTTAGTTCAAGATTTGATGCACGATCAGATGTATGTATCTCAATCGGCGCACGACCAAGGTTCGTGTGCAACAAAACTCCAGTTGCGTTAACAACCTCACGCAATAATGACTGAGAAATTTCAGTGGCTATTTGATCGGCCTGTTGCTGCACATTTGACACCGAATTTTTAGCGATCGCGCGACGCGCGCAATCTACAAGAATTGCATGTGGCAGAGAATGGCGATACGCCAGCTCTCGTGCGAGTGTATCCACCGATGGTGGGCGCCCCGCGGTGTCGACCGACACGCGATTCATTGCCTTGAATCTATCGGCGAATTTGGCGATGATGTATCGGCGTCTGGCAATGCGTATTCTCGTTGATGTGACAAGTTCAGATGCGGTCTCTAATTTTTCGTCACTCGACAATTTGGACAAGCTAGATAAAAGTGCGCTGCGTCCGGCAGCAACCGTGATGCTGATCCGCGATATTGAAAACGGTGAATTTGAAGTTTTTATGTTGCAACGCACACTAAACGCGGCATTTGCCGGGGGTATGTATGTGTTTCCAGGTGGAAGAGTCGACGACTCAGATGGCATTGAAGAATTAGAAGAACTCTGTGACGGCTTAGACGATGAATATGCGAGTGGTTTACTTGAAATTCCAAGTGGCGGTTTGGCTTACTGGGTGGCAGCGATTCGCGAATGTTTTGAAGAAGCCGGTGTTTTGCTGGCACGAAGTACAAAGACAAATCAAACAATTGCGTTTGATCAACCTGCGATCGCTAATCGCTTCGACGAGGCACGACTCAAAATTCATGACTACTCGCTGAGCATGGTCGAATTGTGTCGCAGCGAAGATTTGCATTTGATAACTGACTCAATCCACTATGTCAGTCATTGGATCACTCCCGTTGGTGAGGCGCGTAGATTTGATACACGATTTTTTGTCGCGCGTGCGCCAGAAGCACAAGAACCGCTGCATGACTCGCAAGAAACAATTGCCAGTCTGTGGGTGCGACCTCAAGATGCGCTTGACAAACTTGAACGCGGAGAACTTGCGATGTTTCCGCCGACATCAGAAAACTTAAAGTTTCTCGCAAACTACAAGACGAGTGACGAAGTACTAGCCGCAGCAAAGAAAGTTTCTAAGCCAGTAGCAATTTTGCCTAAGCTGCGCACTAACAGTGACGGAAAAGTAATCGGCGTGTTAATGCCAGGCGACCCGGAGTACTAGCTGACTGCTAGTTGAGAGCTAGCTGATTTTTGGTTTTTCGCCGAGTGCGAGTGCAACAGTTTCAAGCATTCGAGCCGAACAACCAGCCATCTCATTGACCGGCACAGTTTGCGCAATAATTTTTTGTGCAATATCACGAAACGCCTCAGCGGCGAATCCTGATCCAGAAATCGCAACTGGCTCACCGTTGTCGCTGCCAAAAGCGACAGCGTTCTCAATCGGAATTTGCCCTAACAAATCTGAACCTATTTCAGTCGCCAAATTTTGTCCGCCACCCGAGCCAAACAATGGATAACTCGTTCCGTGTTCGCACGTGAACGCGCTCATGTTTTCGATCACGCCAGCGATTCGCAAGAAACTTCTACGTGCCATATCGGCGGCACGAATCGCAACTTTCTGCGCCGACACGGCAGGCGTTGTGACGATGATCAAATCGGCTCGAGGCAGCATTCGAGCCAAGCCCATTTGCACATCACCGGTACCTGGCGGCATATCAATCAACAAATAATCCAAATCGCCCCAGTGCACATCTTTCAAAAACTGTTCAACCGCTTTTGTCAGCATCAATCCACGCCACATCAACGCAGTACTTTCATCTTCTACGAGCATGCCAGTACTGACAACTTTCAGTAAACCCTTGCCAATGATTCGCTCATTAGGAATCATTTTTGGTTTGTCGCTGCCATCAAATAGTTTCGCCTCGAGACGATCGGACATATTTAGCATTCGCGGCACCGAAAATCCCCAGATGTCTGCATCTAAAACACCAACAGTGTGTCCTTGATTTGCAAGCGCGGCAGCAAGATTGACCGTTACCGAACTCTTTCCAACTCCACCTTTGCCGCTTGCGATTGCCAAAATTCTTGTGTTGAGCGGTATCTGCGTCGCCGGAGCATTTTCTTTAGCGTTCCATCTGGCGCGAGTCATAACCGCAGTGCGCTCTTCAGCATCCATTTCGCCCCACTCGATTTTTACTTTCGTTACGCCGGGGTGAGTTGTGACTCGAGATTCAACATCGTTTTTAATTTGCACACGTAATGGGCAGCCTTTAATTGTCAATTTCACGCCGATCGTGACGAGACCTTCATCAGAAACTGTTACACCGGCAGCCATGCCTAGATCAACGATGTTGTCGCCAAGTTCTGGGTCAATAACCGCGCGCAACAGATTGGTCACCTCTGCGGGGGTCGGGGGCGGCACTCGTCGGCCAGTCATGCCTATAAAACTACCTGCCTAGGAAATAGATGGGTTCGTTACACAACTGGACGGCCTTCAATTCTTCAATTATTTAATCGTGCAGGTATCGCGTAGTAAGCGGTAGTCTTCTATCACATTCGAAAAAACTAAACGGAGACAGTCAAATGATCACTCTTACAGACAAAGCAGCAGTCAAAGTCAAGCAACTCCTTGAATCCGAGAATGCAACCGAGCTTGCATTGCGTGTTGCAGTTCGTCCTGGTGGATGTTCGGGTTACTCATACGAAATGTTTTTCGACGGCGAATTTGCCGCTGACGATCTTGTACAAACATTCGGAGATGTAAAGGTTGTTGTTGACCCAGCGTCGTTGCAACTTCTTGAAGGTGCAAATCTTGACTACAACGATGGATTACAAGATGCAGGTTTCAAGATCACGAACCCAAATGCTTCACGCAGTTGCGGATGCGGTCAAAGCTTTAGCTGACACCAACTGACGCAAGAGCGTCAGAAAATTCTGAAGCATCAAACACCGCGTCAAGTCGTTTGACGATTTTGCCATTCTTGTCAGTAATAAACAGCACTGGCTCAAAGCTTAAACTCAATGCTTGAACTGCTGGCGCAATAACTGTTGCCGCCTCGTCTGCATAAATCTCGGCGTGAATAAACACAGCGCTACCAACAATGCGCGATGCGACGTCGATTAATCCGCTAAGCGCAGGAGCGCACGTACCTGTCGAACAATGAGCCGGTGTACCGACAAGATATGCAACGGGCACACCGAGTTGCAGCGCCTCGTTCAGAGTGAGCTTGTGAAACGGACATGGTTCGGGTTGTCGAGTGCAAATCGGTTCAACTTGACGATGATCCCCGAAAGTTGGTGTATCAAAACCTGGCAACAGGTCACCGACACCAGGAACCAAAACTAAACCGCGCTCTAAAACGCTGAAAGCTGTGCCTTCTGGCGGTCCACCCGAAACAATCAATGAATAATTACCCGGCGACTCGATTGTCACTTGAAATGGATAATAAGGCAGAGCAATTTCAGCGCCATACAAAGTTGCCGACGTATTTTCAATGATTACTTTGTCAGTTGAAAGATCAATGACTTTAGCCAAAAGTTTTTTCGGAAACTTAAAATCGCTTGTCGTACTTATTATCCCAGAGGAAAATGCGAGTGAAATTGGCAAACGTAAACTGCCCGGCACTAAAACTTGTGGAAAGCGCTGCACGAGTTGTAGATCGCTCGGCAGTTCAGATATCTGATCGACTATCTCATCAACCACTTGATCAGAGTCTGGCGCGGCAGGCGAGTCTGTTGGCGAAGTTTCACCTGATGTTTCACTATCGCCACATGATGTCAACATTTGAAGTGAAATACCTGCACCAACAACTGATGCAGCACCCGACATAAACCTTCGGCGACTTATGTTTTTCACGTGAGTTATCTTATTGGTGCAAAAATCATCTACGATTTAAAACATGTCAAAACAAACAGCACCTATTGGTCCGTACACGCCGGTCGTTCGCGCAGGAGATTGGATCATCGTCTCTGGTCAACTCGGACTCAAAGATGGAGCAATTGTTAACGGTGGAGTAAAAGCTCAAACAGCACAGTCCATTGAAAATCTCAAAGGTCAACTAAAAAGTGTCGGCGCAACAATAAATGATGTCAAAAAAACAATGTGTTTTTTAACTGACATGGATACATTCGCAACTTTCAACGAAGCATATGTTGAAGGCTTCGGCGATTCGCGTCCTGCACGCAGCACGATTGGGGTTTTGTCACTGCCCGCTGGTGGCGCAGTCGAGATTGAGGCTTGGGCTTACAAGCCTGAGAAATAATATGGCCGGCGCAATAATTCTCGTTTTGGCGTTGTTGGCGTTTCCGATAATCGTCGGCTTGTCAACTGCTGGTATTGCTGCGTTGCTCGGTCACTTGCTGTATCGCGATGCCGATGAACGACACGCGAATAGCGAACTTCGCGACTTAAATATCTGACTACAGAAACTGCTGATCTTGTAATTGCGAACTCGTCGCTAGTGGCGACGATGGATAATCAACGCAGAGAAATTAGCAATGGCTGGGTAGCGATCACTAATGGTTTTGTCTCGGCAATCGGAAGCGGCAAACCACCACAAGCAAAACAAGTTGTCGATGCAACAGATTGTCTTGTCACGCCGGGCTTGATCAACACACATCATCACTTGTATCAAAACCTGACACGCGCGTTTCCGCCGATGACAAATGCGCCGTTGTTTGGTTGGCTGCAAACTCTTTATCCGTTGTGGCGTTCACTTGATGAAGAGTCA
>JBILAG010000084.1:0-8614 GCA_044354345.1 Ilumatobacteraceae bacterium
AAACAAGCTCCAGTTCATCTTCGGGTTCAACAAGTTCAACTACAAGTGCTTCAAGCGGTGACACAAGCAGCTCGTCAAGTAGCGCAAGTTCAGAGAATTCTGCAAGCAAAGCAGAAACAAAGAGCGAAACAAAGACCGAAACGAAAAGCGAAACGAAAACTAGCCCAGCCAAAAGCGAATAGTCCGCACACATGGCCTCTAGCCATGCAAACAAAACTAATTGATCAGTGGTACGCACTGTGTAGAGATGCTTTGCGACAACGACTCGTTATTGTTGCGCTGGCTACTTTAAGTGCGTTGTTTTATCTTGTGACTGCGCTCGGCTTCACATCTAGTTCAAGCGTCGCAACAATACAAGACAGTCGCCACGAAATACCAGCTGGGTTTCGAGCAGTGGCGATGCAAAGCGTTGGGCCGCTACCCGAGCTGCGTGCTGGTGACTATGTCGATGTGATCATTAACGCAACAGTTGTACTAGATCGCGTATTAGTAATCGATGTTGCATTGCAACCAGGTCGATCAGAAACAGTTGTGCTCGCTGTGCCACTCACTAACGCACCGAAAATCGCAGATGCCGCCGCACTCGGCATAGTCGCTCTAGTTTTAGTTGGCTAGCTCTAGTTGGCCAGCCTTAGTTGGCTAGCTTGTTAATTTGTCAGCGCCAGCTTGAGGCAACTGCGATCAACACGCCTGCGCCGATCAAGCAACGATAAACCACATACGGTGCAAATGTCTTAGTACGTACCAAACGAATCATTGACCACATCGCAAGCCAACCAGAGACTCCAGCGACAACGATTCCGACGAGCATTGGCGTTAACAATCCATCAGGTATTCCATCGCGCACAAGTTTTGCAAGTTTAAAAATAACTGCTCCCGAGATAATTGGCACGCTCATTAAAAATGAGAGCCTCGCTGCAGCGTCACGCGAATACCCAGAAAGTCGAGCAGCAGTGATTGTGATGCCGCTGCGCGACGTGCCAGGGTTAAGCGCGAGAACTTGCGCTGCACCAATCACCAGTGCATTACGCAAAGTTAATGAATCAACCGTTTGCGAATAATTTTTTGCCGTCGCTCGACGATCAGCCCAAATTAGAACGACACCAAAGATAATCAGACTCACGCTTATCAAAGCCGGACTGCCAAGTTTCTCAGTGATCTTGTCTTCAAACGCTGCGCCGACAATGCCCGCAGGCACAGCGGATAAAACCAACAACCATGCTCGTCGCCCAGCTTGTGTTGCTGGCTGCTTGCGGTTGAAAATTAATTGCGAGCCCTGAGTGACGTAAACGATCAGATCTTTGCGCA
The DNA here is from genome assembly GCA_044354345.1 of Ilumatobacteraceae bacterium. Taxonomy (GTDB): domain Bacteria; phylum Actinomycetota; class Acidimicrobiia; order Acidimicrobiales; family Ilumatobacteraceae; genus BACL27. Next base: position 1,309 of record JBILAG010000084.1, read on the forward strand.
AGTAAATCAAAACAGCGACGAGCGTGCCGAGGTGCAAAGCTGTGTCAAATGCTCTGGCCGTTGTAGCCGTTTCAAAATCATTCCAACCGAATAACCAAGGCACGATCACTAAGTGACCACTTGAAGAAATTGGCAAAAATTCAGTTAGTCCCTGCACGATGCCTAACACGATCGCGTGCAAGATTGACATTCTTTTAGGCTCCGCTTAGCATCACATCGCTAATTACTAGTGAGAGTCCAACTGCTCGCATCGGTAGCCAGTCGATGTCATTGCCTAGATCAACAATGTTCAACAACATTTTTTGCAAAGTTGACGCAATCGTAAATTCGCGAATCGGAGCCCCAAGTGTGCCGTTGCTGATCACAATGCCAGATGCACCAGTTGAGAAATCTCCCGAGATCGTGTTTACTCCACTATGCATTCCTGACACATCTTGAATCAATACGCCATCGTCAATACCGCTAATCAATTCTGCTTGAGATTTCGTACCCGGTTGAACTTGCATCGCGAGACAACCAACACCTGGTGACCCAGCGAAACCACCGCGAGTTGCATTACCAGTACTTTTCGTGTTCATACGCCGAGCGCTATAACTTGAGTGCACGAACTTTTTAAGCATTCCGTTTTCGATCAAAACATTTCGCCTCGCGGCTAAGCCTTCACCATCGATGTCTGTCGCCGTGTAGGCAAGTGGATTAGTCGGGTCATCAACAAGGGTGAACTTTGCACTGGCCACTTGTTGATCAAGACGGTCTGCAAACAAACTTCTACCTTTTGCCAAACTCTCGCCGTTTAGAACACTTGACAAAATGCTGACGAATTGAGAAGTGACATATGGGTCAAGAACTATCGTCACAAGTTTGCTGGCTGGCTTTGTCGCCCCCAATAAACGCGTTGCCCGATCAGCTGCATCATGAGCTGCTTTTTTGAGATCAAAATCTTTCGGAGAGTCACCAACTGAAAATCCAAATCCGGTCAGCGATTCATCACCATCGTCGGCCAAAGTTGACACCGATACATAACACGAATTTCCTCGACCACTTTCGCGAATGCCAGTTGTAGTCGCAACTGCAGTTTCGCCCCAGCCGTCTTCATAATTGGCTTCTTCGGCACGAACACGTGCGTCCGCAGCCAAAGTTAACTTTTCAAGCTCTTTTGTAATCGCAATCTTTTTATCCGTTGGATAACTTGCAAGTTCTTCGTCCCAAAACTTTTGCGGAATCTGTGCAACGCCATCTGGCTCGGCAAGACCTGCCCATTCATCAACTGTGCCGAATTGAACATTGTCGCGTGCTTCTGCCAGTACTTCAGTAATTGCATCGCTCTCAAGAGTGCCCGCGTAAGCAAAACCTGTACGCCCATCCTTGATTATTCGAATACCGATGCCTTCGCTTTGCGCAGAAACAAAGTGTTCGACTTCACCTTCATAGACACGTACTGAAGTTTCACCGCCACGTGAAACATATGCTTCTATTTGTTCGCCGGCTTTTGCTTTACCAACAATCGAGTCGGCGAGTTTTTGTAGTTCTTGTACTCCATCGCTCATGCTGCGGTGCCACCAATTGTCAAAGACTTAACCCGCAGTGTTGGCTGACCATCGCCAACTGGCACGCCTTGACCGTCTTTGCCGCACATGCCAGGGTTGCCCATCGCAAAATCATTACCAAGCAAATCAATGTCTTTCAAAACTTCCGGACCATTGCCGATCAAGTTGCTCTCGCGCAGAGGTTCTGTGATTTCGCCATTCTCAATTAAGTAAGCCTCGGTCATTCCGAAAACAAAATCTCCGCTCGCTGTGTCGACCTGCCCGCCACCAAGTTTGGCAATGTAGACGCCATGCTTCGTATCTCGCACGATGTCATCGGGGTCTAGCGTGCCGTTCAACACAAATGTGTTCGTCATTCGCACCATCGGCAAATGCTGATAACTCTGGCGTCGACCGTTGCCACTTTGTGCGCGGCCTTCTTTGCGTGCACGCAGATAATCCCACATATAGTCTGTGAGAATTCCGTCTTGAATCAAAGTGTTTCGTTGCGATGGATGACCTTCGTCGTCAATACCAATTGCGCCCCACTCGGCTGTCATCGTGCCATCATCAACAAGTGTCACTAATGGCGAAGCGACGAGTTCACCCATCTTGCCGCGATACACGCTTGCACTTTTACCGACAAGGTCGGCTTCGAGTCCGTGGCCGCATGCCTCGTGAAACAAAACGCCTCCGCTGCCGCGCTTGATCACAACTGGCATCGCACCTGATGGCGCAGGTCGCGCGCTGAGTTTTGTCACTGCTTGTTTGGCTGCACGAATTGCCAACTCTTCAACATCATTTTCGTCAAACAACTCAAAACCAATTGTGTGACCAAGTGAGTCGTATCCAGTTTGCATACCGCCGTCACCAGTTGCAACAACACTTACTCGCAACAGTGTGCGCACTTGATCGTCGGCACTCAACACGCCGTTACTGTTGGCAACTAAAATTCTTCGAAGTGAATCGCCATAACCGGCAGAGACTTGAACGATTGCTGAGTTCACTGATCGTGCTGCGGCATCGGCACGTTTTAGCAACTCAACTTTGCGAGATTTCTCTACACCATCTGGAGAAATCTTTACTGTGTTTACGGCATGTCGCAGCTCGGTGCCGAGTTGAACTTTGTTTACTCCGCCACCACCTTGCTTGGCGGCTACCGCAGCAGCTTCGGCCGCTGCCATCAATCCTCGCTCTGAGAGATCAGATGTGTGCGCAAAACCTGTTGTCTCACCGGCGACAACTCGAATTCCTGCACCACGGTCGCGACCCGAAGTGACTTGCTCAACCTTGCCGTCATCTAGGCCCGCCGACGTGGATCTTTTGTCCTCTATATATACCTCTGCGAACTCGGCGCCCGTGCTGCGCCCTTTGGCCAACACACGCTCTAAAACATCTGAAGCAACAAGAGGTTCTGCGTTTTGAGATTTGTTTGATTTTAAGGACATGCCAACAGCCTAGAGGTGGTGGCATAACTGAGTCTTGTCGCTCGTAAAGTTTGAATGTGGAAAATGCGACTTTTGGCCAAAAACAAAAGCGCGATCGGCGACCATCACTGCCAGCTGATTTTGAACATCGCATGGTCTGGTGGAAAGAAGCAATAATCATCAGTATTTTTTATTCGGTTTATACGGCGATTCGAAACCAATTTGGTTCGACTCTTGTCGAGGGTGTGTCGGTACCGAACCACGCTTTCACAAATGCGATTCGAGTGATTCGTTTCGAGCGATGGATAGGTCTATTTCACGAAGAAACAATTCAAGAGTGGTTCTTGCCACATATTTGGTTTATCAAGACAATGAACGTCTATTACGGCACAGCTCATTTTTTCGTCACACTAGGAGTGTTCATCGCGTTGTATAAATTTCGACCATCAGTTTTCGGACAGTGGCGAAATACTCTTGCCGTAATGACCGCACTTGCGATCATTGGTTTTTCATTGTTTCCGTTGATGCCGCCGAGATTGCTTGATGCTCCGTGCCCAGACGCTGGCTTTGGCGCTAAATGCATCGTCAGCGAATTACGCACACGCAATGGCGCCGAAAATTTCGGCTTCGTTGACACGATTAAAGAGTTCGGCGGACCTTGGGCATTTGACAGCGGACCTGGGAGCAAAATTACGAACCAATATGCCGCTATGCCGTCCCTACACATTGGTTGGTCAACGTGGTGCGCACTCGGCTTGTGGCCAATTGCGAGAAAACTTTGGATGCGTCTGGCGCTACTTGTTTATCCGAGTGTGACAATGTTGTGCATCATCGTCACAGGCAACCACTTCTGGATTGACGGCGTCGGAGGGTTGCTAGTTTTCGCTGTGGCATATTTCATTGGTACTGAAATCCATTTCCTTAATCATCGCCGTCTTGTAGCCCGTCTCGTTAGGGCACCTCAGACATCGCGGGACTAGCGTTAAGGGCGACATGGCGTTATCAGACATTCGCCAACCGAGCGATCTTGCGAACTTAAGTTACGAACAACTCGCTGAGTTGTCTGGCGAAATTCGCGAGTTCATCGTTGAATCGGTTGCTAAAAACAGTGGTCACCTGGGTTCTAACTTAGGTGCTGTCGAATTGACTCTCGCCCTGCATCGGGTTTTCGAGTCACCACGAGATGCAATTTTATGGGATACCGGTCATCAGGCTTACGTGCACAAAATTGTTACTGGTCGTCGCGGAGGGTTCAGCAATTTACGACAAGCCGGTGGTATCTCTGGTTACCCGAGTCGTGAAGAGAGCGTGCATGACTTCATTGAAAATAGTCACGCATCAACAGTTCTCAGTTATGCATACGGTCTCGCAGTTGCGCGAGACGCTGGTCAAACCCCAGATCGCAAACACATCGTTGCTGTGATCGGCGATGGTTCGTTAACCGGCGGAATGGCGTACGAGGCACTTAATAATCTTGGACACTCACAACGGCGTGTAATTATTGTGCTTAATGACAACGGTCGTTCATATGCTCCAACAATTTCAAATCTCACGAGCCGACTTGATTTAGCAAAAGCACCAAGTGCGATAGGCCAGGCAAATGATCTGACACGCCCGCAAGATCGGATTACAAAAAAACTTTCGCGGGCACTTACTAAAATTCGTTTAAACCCGGTTTATGTTCGTCGACAACGCAAGTTAGAAAAGTTTTTGTATCAATTACCAATTGTCGGACCACAAGCTGGACGTGGCTTTGAGGCTTTCAAAGCGGGTATCCGCGAGTTCTTACAGCCAACTGCATTTTTTGAAGCCCTCGGTGTTCGTTATGTCGGGCCAATCGATGGACACAACCAACAAGAATTAGAACAAGCACTCAACGCCGCGATAAAAGTTGACGAGGGTCCACTTGTAATTCATGTGATCACACAAAAAGGTCGTGGCTACGCGCCAGCAGAAGATGACGACGAGAAGAACTTGCATGATGCACCAGTTTTTGATCCAATAACTGGTCCACCTAAATCTTTACCAACGGGTTACACCCAAGCGTTTGCTGATGCGATTATAAAAATTGCTGAGCACGACAGTCGTGTAGTTGCCATAACTGCAGCCATGCCTGGGCCAACTGGATTGATACCTTTCCAATCGCACTTTCCAGACCGATTCATAGATGTTGGCATCGCCGAGCAACATGCCGTAACTGCTGCGGCAGGCATGGCAATGGGTGGCTTGCGACCAATCGTTGCGTTGTATTCAACATTTTTAAATCGTGCCTGGGATCAGATCGTCTATGACGTTGCACTACATCGCTTACCAGTTGTGTTTTGTTTAGACCGAGCCGGAATAACTGGTGACGACGGCCCGAGTCATAACGGCATTTTCGACATGGCGTTGCTTTCTAAAGTGCCTGGTATGCGTTTGCTCGCGCCTTCGAGCGCGCAAGATTTAGCAAAGATGCTTGAAGACGCAATTGCGCTTGCAGATACCGGGCCAGTAGCAATTCGATACCCGAAAGGACTAGCGAGAGTTGTTGGTGAACACGAAGTTGGTTCAGGTTTGCAAGCACGAAAATTGCGCACATCGTCGGTGCCAAATGTTTGTATTTTGGCGATCGGCAAAATGGTTGGTGCCGCTGATCAAGCTGCCGAAATTCTCGCCTCTCGCGGAATCGAAGTCACGTTATGGGATGTTCGTTGTTGTGTGCCAGCCGACGAAATGATGATCGCCGATGCGTCAAAACATTGTGTTGTTGTAACAATCGAAGACGGTATCCGCGATGGCGGAGTCGGAATGATGCTCGCCGATGCCGTTACGAATATCGAAGGCTCAGTGCATCCGCGAATTGAAGTATTGGGGTTGCCAACGAAATTTACGCCACAAGCAAAACCTGACGCGATCTTGAAGCAACTCGGTCTTGACGCAAACTCACTCGCCGAAACTATCGCCGAACTGTCAATCGTTAAGCCAAATTAACTACAACGAAATTTAATGCACAATTTAACTAGTGACCTTGCTTTAGCGCTCAAAGTTGCTGACGCCGCGGACGCTGTAAGTCTTGCTGGTTTCAATGCTCGCACATTCACGGTCGAACGCAAAGCCGATAAAAGCGAAGTGACCGAAATTGATCGCGCGACCGAAACCGCGATCACAAATATTTTGCGCGCCGAGAGACCCGAGCACAGCGTCTACGGTGAAGAGCACGGCGTTGTCGGGCCAAGTGATGCCAAGTCTCAATGGGTAATTGATCCAATTGACGGCACTAGCAATTTTGTTCGTGGAGTCCCAGTGTGGGCTTCGTTAATTGCACTTGTAGAAAACAATATTCCGGTGCTTGGTGTGGTTTCTGCGCCGGCTCTGCAAATGCGATGGTGGGCGCATCTTGGTGGTGGCGCGTTCTACAATTCGAAACCAATTCGTGTTAGCAATATTGAAACTCTGGCGCAAGCAAGTCTGAGCATTACTGCGACAAGAAGCTGGGACAAAACTGGCGCAACAGCAACGTTAGTAAAATTGCAAAACGATGTTTCTCGTGTGCGCGGTTACGGCGATTTCTGGCAACACATGTTGGTCGCTCAAGGAGTAGTTGATATTGCGATTGACAATATTGGTTTGGCGCCCTACGACATTGCCGCGCTCGTGCCGATTGTTCAAGAAGCAGGTGGCAAATTCAGTGATCGTTTCGGCGCGCAAAATTGGCGCGCCAACTCACTGATTACATCAAATAATTTGTTGCACGATGCAACACTCGCCTACTTGCCAAAATAATCTGGTTGCGAGTCGCAAGTCGCAGAATATTTAGCGAACGATAAACCAAACAACTGCAGAGATAACTGCGACTGCGCCGATAACTGGTGGCAACACTCGTTTGAGAATCGGCATCGCTAGTGACATGCCCGCTGAACCCAACAAATCTAATGGTGCATTTTCAACTGGCGTAATAATTCGCCGAGTCTTTGTCGCGTCACTTTCAGGCTTAACACTTTGCTCGTTTGTAACGCTTGACGTTGTCGCGGGTGCGGCAACTTGATTCGCATCTTGCGCCAAAACTGTTGTCTCGAGATTTACAACAAATTGTTTGAGTAACTTGTCACTCACATCGGCGAGCGCGCCACGACCAAATTGTGCGATCTTGCCAGTGATTGTTAAATCAGTACTCACGGTGCAGCGGGTCGTTTGTGAATCTACAACTTCAAGTTGCGCAGTAATTATTGCCGATGCATTGCCTTTGCCGGTTGAGTCACGACCCTCACCCTTCAACACGGCTCGATGCTCGGCGTCATTGCGCTCTTGAAATATCGCTTGTCCACCAAATTTTGCGACAATCGGACCAACCTTCACTGTTACGTGGCCCTTATA
>JBILAG010000015.1:0-33625 GCA_044354345.1 Ilumatobacteraceae bacterium
GGCTTCTGAAATTTGCACAAGTGCGTTACCAGTTGTACCAACCGGAAAAAACAATTCTGGGTCGGTGTCTTTACAAGAGGCTTCTCGCCTCCATGAATAATCTGCGGATCCAAGGGCAAGGCTTGTTGCGAGAAAAGACATTTGTTACTCCCCCTAAACTCAATGAATTTTTAAATCTGTACTTACTGCGCTCAGACTAGAGAACAATCCGAGCGTTAGCAATGAAAAAAGAAAAAATTAAAAAGTTTTTATTTGGAGTAACTCGCGAACCTTAACTTGTAGCCTGCGGGCGTGACCCAAGTTATGGCACATCGCGGTGCTTCTAAGGTTGAGCAAGAGAATACAACCTTGGCATTTCGTCGAGCCCTTGAGATGGGGGCAGATGCGGTTGAACTAGACGTGCGCCGTTGCGCAACTGGAGAACTAATCGTTCACCATGATGCGAATTTAAGTGATGGTCGTGCAATTATTGCGACCAAAAAAATTGATTTGCCAAGCTACATTCCGACGTTAAGCGAGGCGCTAGACGCATGTGGCTCAATGTGGGTAAATATTGAGATCAAAAACGATTCAAGTGAGCCAGACTTTGATCCAAGTGAGCAAATTACTAATGAAGTCGTTGAATTCTTGAAGCAACGTGGCTCGATTGAAAAATGGCTGATTTCATCGTTTCGTCGCGAAACAGTTGACACAGTGCGAAAGCTGATGCCAGAACTCAAAACAGCGTGGCTAGTAATGACTATTGATAATGCAGATCTTGAAATCGTTGCTAAACAAATGGCAGACCAAGGGCACTGCGCAATTCATCCATGGGTTAAATCGCTAACCGAGCAACTTGTGATTATTTTTCACAAGCACGGATTAAAAGTCAACACTTGGACATGTGACAATGCATCGCGGATGAAAGAACTAGTTGACTGGGGAGTCGACGGAATCTGCACCAACGTGCCCGACACCGCTCTCGCTGTGATTGCAGCAATTTAGTTTTTGCCGCTTAAACGATTATTGGTTTGACGAGGCGCAGTGCGTCAGGACAGTGCTCAATGTGCAATAAAATTTGCTCGCCGAGATAATCGCCGTCAAGTTGATACGGAAATGGCGCAGGGAAACTAATTTTTATATCTTCGACATCTGTTTGTATGTCAACACCAGACGAAACGCTGATGCCTTCGGTGCGTATTGCTTGCAACATCGTGTTCACCATGTGCGGTGTAGTCAGTTTTCTAAAAGTGATTGCGACAAGTTTCTTGTCAAGTGATGCCGCAGCCGACAAGTTCACCGGTTTTTTGCCCATGTACGTGTATGGGTTTGAATTGAGAACAATTGTCAGGTAGCCATTTGGTATTTTTCGTCCATCAATTTCGACATTGAAGTGTGGAAACTTGCGGTCGTATGTTGCAAACCATGCTTGCATCGTAGAAAATGCAAATAACGGCTGGCCGATAATCCTCTTGAGTGAAGCCCTGCGCTCAACAAGTTCTACAACCGCAGCATCGAATCCGATACCTGCATGAAAGCAGAAGTAGCGACCGTTGGCGCGCCCCAGACTTATCGGGTGAATGTTGCCATGATCAAGGCCAGCGCTGAATTGTTGTAGGGCAGCGACCGGATCATTGGCTGCGCCGAGACTACGCACAAACACATTTGTTGATCCACCAGGCAACATCATCAGAGCCGTGTTACTTGTGGCCAGACCAGTGGCGACTTCGTTGAGAGTTCCGTCACCACCGAAAGCTACGACTACTTCGACACCTCGTTGAGCAGCGTCTTGTGCGAATCGCGTCGCATGACCGCGTTCATTGGTTTCAACAACCTGAACGCTGTGATGGCGAGAAAGGTATTGATGTACGGCCACCGTGTTACGCGGAGTGACACTGGATGCGAACGAGTTCACAATGAGCAAGATCTGCAAGATCTTTTACGGTATCAGCGATTTATGATGAGATTTCGGTGTGGTTGTTGGTGAGTTTTGCGGTAAGAATATGAACCATGAATATCGTCGTATGCGTAAAGCAAATCCCAGACCCAGCCAGCCCAGGCGCCCTTGATGCGTCAACACATGCATTAAAGCGTGAAGGCAAATTGATTCTTGATGAATCCGACGCTTACGGCGTTGAGATGGCGTTGCAACTTGTCGCAACAGCCGGTGCAGGAGAAGTAAACATTGTTTCAATGGCACCAAATGGTGAAACATCCGGAATGCGCACGGCGCTTGCGATGGGCGCTGCAAAAGGTTTGCTTGTTAGCGACCCGGCGCTTGCAGGCTCGGATGCGTTAACCACTGCGAAAGTTTTGGCAGCGGCGATTACGAAACTTGGTGGTGCTGATCTTGTTATTGCTGCAACTGAGTCATCAGATGGTTATACCGGCACTGTGCCAGAGCAAATTGCCGAAGTTCTAGGTTTGCCTTCAGTGACTTTTGCGAAGAAAGTAAAAATTGAAGGTTCAGTTTTGAAAGTTGATCGACAAAGTGAGTCTGGTTATGACGAAGTTGAGTGCACACTTCCTGCAGTAATCAGTGTTACGGCCGGTGTAGTTGAGCCGCGTTATCCAAGTTTCAAAGGAATCATGGATGCAAAGAAGAAGCCACTCGATGTTGTTACTGCTGGCGATCTCGCCGTCACGCCAACAGGCTGGGCTGGCGCTGGTCAAAAAATTGTCAATGTCACTCAAGCCGAAGCGCGTAAGGCCGGTGAAGTTATCGAAGATGATGGTGAAGCGTTTGGCAAAATTGTTGCGTTTCTTGAAAATTTAAAGTTGATCTGAAAACCCTAAGACCGAAGGACAAAAACTAATGACAATTAACAACATTTGGGTATTCGCGCAAGGCACTGGTGGCGTTGCAACAACTGGAACACTTGAGTTACTGACCAAGGCCCGATCGCTTTCAAGCAACGTCACAGCATTCGTCGGTGGTGACGCAAGCGCATTTGCAGCATCACTTGGCGAGCATGGCGCTACGAAGATTTACGCAACAGGAGACCTCGCTGGCAAGTTGCCAGGCGTCGCACTTTCTGCAGCGATAAAAACGATTATCGATGGTGGCGATTCACCAGATGTGATTATGTTTCCGCAAAATTATGAGGGTCGTGACACAATTGCGCGATTGTCAGTGAAATTAAATCGCACAGTGTTGACGAACAGCATTGATATTGCTGACTCGGGTGACGGTGTTGTCGCAACAACGCCAGTTTTTGGTGGAAACATTTTGGTTGAAACTGTTTTTACGGGGCCAGGACCACACTTAGTTTCATTTCGTCCAAAAAGTTTTGTTGCAGAGCCTGCCTCGGGTGGCACTCCAGAAATAGTTGCCGTGACTGTTCCTGATTTGGGCACTCAAGGTGGCGCACGCGTTGTTGCAACTCATACAGAGCAAACAACCGGACCAAAACTCGATGAAGCAGCAATTGTTGTTTCAGGCGGACGCGGTCTAGGTGAAGCCGGCAACTATTCATTAATTGAAGACCTTGCGAAACTCCTTAAGGGTGCACCTGGTGCATCACGAGCCATTGTTGACGCGGGTTGGGTACCTTACTCATATCAAGTTGGTCAGACAGGCAAAGTTGTCAAGCCAAGCGTGTATATCGCTGCTGGCATCTCTGGCGCAACGCAACATATGGTCGGTATGAAGGGTTCGAAGAATATCATCGCGATAAATAAAGACAAAGAAGCTCCAATCTTTGGGATCGCCGACCTCGGTATTGTCGGTGACATTCACAAAGTGTTACCAAAACTCATTGAAGCGCTCAAGTCTCGCTCGTAGATAGCGAATTATGGCGTCATCGCCGATTCGTTTGCAATAAGTTCTAAACGTGGCAAATAAAAAGAAAATTCTTGTTGTCACGGGAAACCTCTCGCACCTTGACCAGTTTGTAATTCACGGGCTGTTTAAAGAGCTATCAGGTTCTGCACAAATAGTTTTGGCGTTACCACAATCAGAACTTGAAAGTGATCGTTGGGCGAAACTTCCGAGTGATTTTAAAAATAGTTTCGAAAAAGTTGTGCCCTACAAATATGATTCGAAATCTAAAAAAACAGGTTCGCAGTTAGGTGAGGCGTTAACTTTTAGATTCAGAAATCTCGCATCTGGCTATCGAACACGCTTGAGAAATAAATATTTTATCGGTTTGCGAGTTCCTTCTAAATGGCAAAGCTTTTCAGGGTTCGCCGTGCTGTTTCAAAATCGTGGCGAGGTTTGGCGAAGAGTGATTAAAGAGTTTCCGTCATTTGTTCGTGGTACCAGATTATTTTTTTGGCTTTGGTCTCGAGTCGCAATTTCAAAAATTTGCAAAAATTGTGGGCTGGCTGAACTCGCGGTACAACAATCTCCAGATGTGATTGTTGTTCTGATGCAGCGTCAGGCTGGCTTCGTAGTTGCGGCGATAGACGCCGGCGCCAGAGCAAGCATTCCGACATTGTTGATACCCGTGAAGTGGGACAACGCGTCGTCTAAGAGTCCACTAGTCAAAAAACCGACTCGAATGTTGGTTTACAACCAGCAACTTGTTGAGGTTTGCTCGCGCATGCATAAGATGCGCACAACCTCAATAGTTGCGATCGGCAGTGTTGAGGTCGGCGCTAAAAAGAAAATCGCAGCGATGAGCCAGTCAGAAAACTTAATACTGATTGGTAGTACTGCTGATGCATCGAGTTCGGCGCCATGGCTCAAGTGCGTCGGAAATGTACTGTCTCGAACTAATCAGCCAAAAAACAAACTCAAAACAATCTGGCGACCATACCCGACTGGCGACACAACAAGTCTAAATTTCATGAACGAGTTTGTTGCATCACACACCCAGATTGAACTTGATGACGACATAAAGCGGGGCAAGTCTCATCGTGCCCAAAGTATTTCTTTTGATGATGTATCTGCGGCGTACTTTAGATATTGCGAACTACTCAATTCGGCGGTGGTGGTTGTCTCTGAGGGCACATCGGCGATTGTTGACTCACGTGCAAGAGGAATACCAGTGATCTTGCCGGCCTTCAAAAAAGATGCCGTTATAGGCTCACAATTCTGCAATTTGATTGGCTACGAGCATTTACGCGGACTACGTGAAACAACTGGAGTATTTATCGCCGAAGACGAGTCAGAACTAGAGAGATTGTTGATTGATTTTCTAGAAAACCCACGACGCATAGAACCTGACAACTCGGGCGAAAATATTTTTGTGGATCACCGAACATACGCTCAACGACTCTTAGATGTCATCGACACAGTAATGATTGACGCGAGTAAAAGCTAAAAATTGCTATACGAGCGGCCAGGGGTAATGGCGTCCAGACGGGTCAACCGGAAACCTTGCGCCGTCGAGCAGCCATTTTGCTCGCTCTGTAATCGCGATAACTTCTTGCTCGTTGAGTAGAGTCGCAACTTCAAGTGGCACAGTCTGAGTTAGCGGCTCAATTTTTTCAAGTAGTGACTCTGCGATTGCTTCGCCGCCAAACTCCCAGATCACCGTTCGAATTTTGAAGTCTTGGGCAAAGCACAACCCGTGATCGATTCCCCAAACGCGAGAGTCTTTATCAACTAATACGTGGCCAGATTTTCGATCTGTATTATTTGCAACGATGTCAAATGCACACATCGCCCGAAATTGGTCGTGCAGTTCTTGTCGTTCTTCGAAAATCGCAAAATAATGCTCGTCTGGGTTTGCTTCAATCAGTAGTTGAACTGAGCCTTCGCCCTGCGGACCGTCGCGCAAAATTGTTGGCGGCACAAAGTGCAGACCCATTGCTTCTGCCAAACGGTATGCCGCCACTTCGCGCCGATGTAAACCCGGTTCAAAATCCCAAAGTGGTTTCTCTCCAAGCATTGGCTTATAAATTGCCTTGACTGATTCTTCTTTGTCGATTATTGAAACTAGAAAAGTTGAGTTGCTGCTGTATGGCATGCGCATTTCTATAGTCATCTCGCCGCGAAGCAAGTGGCTAATTGTTTCTGAAGAATTTTCTAATTCATCCGCGGACACAAATGGCCATCTTTGTTAATCGGCCGACCGCAGAAAATACAAGTTGGCCGACCAGATGCGACAACACTGTCTGCATGCTCACAGAACGCTGCAGCCTGCCCACGAGTGATGTTGGCACGTATTCTTGACAGATCTTGCGAATCGAGAATTTCTTCGGAGTTCTCGTCGCCGTTAAAGATTTCAATTTCATCTAGTTGAATAACCAAACGATCGCTGATTGCGTCGTATGCCAAGCCGACAGTGCCGAGTACAAACTCAGGTTCAACAGGCATTGATAGTTGCATTGCATCTTTAATCGGACGTTGCGAAACATCTGGTGCATCGGCGAGAAGTTTGCGCAAGTACTCAGACATCGCCGCGACTTGGTCTTTTTCGCACTTTATTGTGATTCGTTGTCCATCGGCACGCACTTGCAACACGAATGTTCGCTGGCCTGGTTCGCCGAGTGCGCCAGTTGTGAAAGCGTCAGTTGTATCAAACTCGAAGTATGAACTCACGACATCCGCAATTCAGAAAGATCGCCACCTGTTGAATTAACGGTCAGCACTACCGGCCCGAACGCCGAATATGAAACTGCGCTTACAGAGCAAGTACTAATCACGATGCGTTGAAATAGATCAAGGTGTGTTCCCATGGCGTGGGCGACTGCCGCTTTAATCGGGTCGGCGTGCGAGAAACAGATTACGACGCCACCTTGATGTTTTGTGCGTAATGCGTCAAGTGTTGTCGTCATTCGAGTTTGCATTTCGGTGAAACTTTCGCCATTTGGAAACCGAAAAGTACTTGGCGCACGTTGAACAGTTGACCACTCTGGAAGTTTCATTAATTTGCTGAGTTCTTTGCCTGTCCAATCACCGAATTCACATTCAAGCAGGCCTTTTTCGATGATCACTTTCTGTTTCAGAAGTTTGGCAGTTGGTGCTGCAGTCTCGCGCGCGCGTTCTAGCGGTGATGCATAAATCGCTGAGACATTTTTGAGATTACTCAGACGTTGGGCAACGTCGATTGCCTCTTGTTTGCCGATTTCGCTGAGGTGAAGACCCTTGGCGCGACCAGGAAGCAACTTGCCTGTGCTCGGCGTTTTGCCATGCCGAACCATGATTATCAGCGTCGACTTCGGGGCGTTTGATTTTTTGATTTTGCTACTCATTGGCAGATCTTCAAACTATCGGCACAGCGCATAATCTCGGGTTGTGCCTAAACATGATGAACTCGACAAATTGGCGATTGAAATAATTGACTGTCACAAATGCGCACGCCTAGTTAAATGGCGTGAGAAGGTTTCGGTCGAAAAGCGTGCCGCATATGTGACCGAAAATTACTGGGGTAAACCGATAGTTGGCTTCGGTGATAAGCAGGCTCAAGTTTTGGTTTTGGGATTAGCACCCGGAGCGCATGGTGCAAATCGAACGGGTCGCGTTTTCACTGGAGACCGTAGTGGTGACTGGCTGTATCGGGCGTTGCATAAGGCTGGTTTGGCGTCGCAACCAGAATCTGTGTCGGTTGATGATGGTCTCACTTTGCAAAATGTGTGGATCACATCGGCAGTTCGCTGCGCGCCACCCGCCAACAAGCCGACACCTGTTGAGCGCAAAAAATGTTCATCGTTTCTGACACGAGAACTTGCAATGTTGACGAACACTAAAGTAATTATTTGTCTCGGTTCATTTTCGTTTCAAGCAATCTGTGATGAGTTAAAGATTCGACCTAGACCTAAGTTCGGTCATGGCGTTGTTGTCAATCATGAGAAATACAAAATCGTCTGCTCTTATCATCCGAGTCAGCAAAACACATTTACGGGCAAACTTACTGAAAAAATGTTTGACAGTATTTTCAAAACAGCGCTGAAACTAGCGCTCTAAATTTACAGCTATAACGCGAGAAGTTCGCCAAGTCCGTAGACGATAGAAATTAACGCTAGAAATAATCCGAAGACTCGCTGAAGTTTGCGATCACTCATCTTGAGTGCCATCTTTGAGCCAAGTGGTGCGCCAACGACAACTCCGGCGGTGAGCCAAAGTGCAAACCGCCAGTCGATACCATTTTCTAAAGCGTGAGTGATCGTGCCCGGCACCGCGAAACATCCAACACAAATCAACGATGTTGCAACAGCATTCTTAATCGGCAGTCCGAGCCACTTGCGAAAGAGTGGAACCATGATGATTCCGCCACCGAGTCCGAGCAATCCTGATAACCCGCCAGCAAAAACCCCGGTGAGAACCGCAAATATATTTTTAGATTTTTCAACTCCATCAACTTCGATGTTTGAATCTTTCGGCGTAACACTGCGAATCATATTGATTGCACTCCACATCAATAGCAACGCAGTTAAAACCATCAGCAAATGCCCATTACCCGGCACGCGTGGCGATACCCACGCACCAACAACGGCAGCAACGACGCCACTTGGCGCGGTGAACGCAATGACTCGCCAGCGAATTAGCTCGCCCTGGCGATAACGCCATGACCCAGTGACGGCTCCTGGCAAAATTGAAGGCAAGGTTGTTCCAACAGCCAGTGCAGCTGTGCAACCTAGTGCGCGAATTGCTGGGGTAGAGATAACTGCGCCGCCGACACCAAAAGTGCCTGACATGATGCCTGTCGCCACACCCGCGACAAGTGTTAGTGCATCACGCAACAAACCAGTTTCCATTTAGATAACGCCGGTTAGAGCCCGCTAGTGCGCGGCAGGCAAAGTACCGTCAGCCTTTTTCTTTGGCGCAGGTACACCAACGCTGACAGCCTTGTTGGCAAAATCTGGCCAACGGCGACGACTGACGATGCTTAGCAATCTCAACAACTTCATCGCTGTTGCATCTGATTCTGCTGGACGAGCAATTATTGAACCGTCTTTGATCATTCGAGTCATGACTTCTTCGCCCAGTTCAGTTCGCACTACGCACAAAGTCCAGTCGTTATCTTCACCGATACCACCAGTAGAAATATCTGCATGTTCAGCAGCAAAGTCCGGGCACATCTTGCAACCCTCACGCGTCCACTTGTGACACTCTTTTAGATCGATCTCGTGATACGAACCGTCTTTCATCCAAATTTGAAACACGCCTTTGATATTCATCTTGACCATTTCTTCTTTTTTCAAACCGTATTTCGCCAAGAACAGTTCTTCAAAAATTGCGTCATCAAAAGTTTTTGAACAAAGTAAACCGATGTTGAATAAAAACGGTTTGCCGATTTTGCCTGCTTTACGCTTCCACATAATTGGCAAAGCTGACGATTGGCAACTCATGCCGACAAGCGCGAGACGATTTAATCCTTCTTTTTGCGCATCTCGAATTGCCAAAGTATTCGCCGAATATGTATAGCGACTGCCCGAAGATGCAAGCACTTCTTCCGGCGTGCGAGCAAGACCCGGCAACGCCTTCCACGAAGATCCATCGCCTTCAACAAAACTTGTCAGTGCCGCATCAATGTAATCGTGCTTCAACAACCAAATCAACATCGCACCAACGAAACCGCCGTCTTGACCTTTTTTGTGAGTCTGCTCATCTGCAGCACGAACCAAAAGTAGTTGTCGATATTGTCCGTACATTTCTTCGTCTTTGCGTTCGCGACCGAACAGGTGCATATCTGCTTCAGGCTCCCATGAGCGAAACCGTGGGCATGCGCGCGTACAACTTGTGCAACCTTTTTCGCCGTGACCACAATTATCAAGACCGAGATCTTCTTCTAAATGAAATGGTTTGTATTTACCTTCTTCATGTTCGTAACCGATCACATCATGCGGGCAAGAAATTACGCACGCAGCGCACCCAGTGCACAAGCCAGTGTTAATGACTTCTTCGTAAAGTTCTTTCCATTGATGTGTCCAACGTTCGGTTGCTGCAGGCGGGTTATCTGTCAAAGTCATGCTTGAACTTTAGACTGTCGGGCAGGCTCTGCCTGTAACCAAGCAATTTCTAACGAAGTGCACGTTTAACTCGGTCGCTTGCTTGAACAGAAATTTTTCGCCCAAGATGATCTGAAACCTCAAATTCGTTGTGCACTTGCGCCTCAACAGTTGAGATCTTTGCGTGGTGGATAATCACTTTGCAGCGTGCCAAGCCCGCGGTGATATCCCGCAATAATCCTTGGCGGTCACTGCCTTCAATGCGCAAGATTGTGTGCAAAGGATGCGCACTTTGATCAATTGTCACCGAAAGCTCAAGTGAACCACGTTGAACATCTGAGAATCGCCCGCGCAATGAATCTCTGACCGCACCATCAAGAGCGAGCAGATTTGGCTTTTGTACACTACGCACAATAAATGTGTCTAAAACAGCACCGTCGGGCCAGGTCGCAATGTCGGCATTGATCACATTCAGTTCAAGCGATGCCAATGCACCCGACAGTCTTGCCAATAATGCAGAGCGGTCTTTCGTTGCAATATTGATCATCCATTCGTGGTCAACATTGTTTGTGTTTTGAACTGCGACCCTTGCTTGCCCAGCGCGTGGCAGTGGCTCAACCAATTTGGCATGGCGCACGAGTTCTTCGGCTGAATGTGTCAGCACATAACTCGCCGGCGCATTGGCGATTCGCGCATGGATATTTGTATCTGTTGCGAGTGCTTGTGCTGCCCTCAACCGCACTTCAAATGGATTGTTAGAACTTGAGTCAATCAAATCAGGATGAGCGAGAACTTCTTGCACGCCAGTAACGATTTCGATCAATGCAAGATGTTGTGTTTCGCTGAGGTTGTCGCGAGCAATCAACAATTGTCGACACTGTTCAACAGCCTTTGGGTTTTTCAAATAATTTGCAATCTGAGTTACTAACCGAGTCGTAATCTGCAAAGGCTCGGTTTGAGTAACTGAGTGCAACATCGCGCTGCCTTCAACAAGCAATCCAATTTCTGAAGTAGTCGCAAGATCTAAATCGAGGCGACGAATCGCCTGCGCCCAATCTGCGCCAGCATCATTAATGTCTTTTGCAAAAGCAGCAAGAACTAATTCATCAGATTCAGTTGTTGTGAGTGATGCGTTTGAGCAAACTGCATCAACGGTTGCAAACCGAAGCGCATGTGTCGGGTCAAGTTCGGTGGCATCACTTGATCGAGCAGACATTGCACTGGCAACTTCAGGCAAAGCACGAGAAATCAAACCAACCGTGTCAAGAAATCTCCACGAGCGAGCCGAGCCATATCGCAACACGCGAAGCAAACCGATATTCGCTTGTGTGCTCCAACTAAGAGTTGCATTTCGGTGAAGCGCAAACCAATCGAGCATTTTGTCATTTGGTCGGGCATCAGAAACGAGCAGAGCTGCATCAAACCCAAGTTCAACGAGCATGCTCACAGGTGGCGTGCTGTTCAAATAAATGACTCCGTCATTAACAGAAAGCCATCCGTTAGCGGGTTCTTGAGACACTAAATCAGAATCTTCGATTGCCGATTGTTCTTTGCCTAGGCGCCAACGCAACAGTGGTGGAGCGATCAGTGTTGTCACGAGCACAACAACTAAAAGTGCACCGTATAAATCTTTGTCAAGAACACCAACGCGCAAACCGATTGTCGCAAAAATTAAACCCACTTCGCCACGGGGCAACATGCCAAGGCCGATCGCTAACTTGTCGGCTCTCACGCCGAATGCTCCAATCGAAGAAATTAGTTTGCCAAAAATAGCAACGGCACTTAATGCGGCGGCGATGCCAAGAACTTTTGCGTTGGCCATACTTGAAATATCGGTGCTGATACCGATATTGAGAAAAAAGATTGGGATGAAAATTTGACCAAGTGAATTGACGTCGCGTTCAACACGCTCGTGTGCAGTAATCCGTCGTAACGAGAACCCGGCTACGAAGGCTCCAATGATTGGCGCGAGATTTGCGGCGCCGGCCAGAACAGCAAAGCCGAGTGTGATGCCAATTGCGACAACAGGGATCGTCGCAGATGATTTGCTGAGTTTTGCAATTCTTGAAAACAGTGCCGGGAATATTGTTAGCCCAATTGTGCTGGTGATAACGAGAAACACAACAGCAAGTGCGGTCGTTGAAACAATCGTGCCGATGCCGACTGACCCTTGTTCGACTACGCGAGTGATCACTGTCAAGATAATCAAACCCAAAACATCGTCGGCTACGGCGGCGCCAAGAACAATGCGCGCTTCAACCGTCGCGAGCGCCCGTAAATCACCAAACACTCGCGCGGTGATGCCGATGCTTGTAGCGGTGAGTGCTGCGCCCAAAAACAGTGAAGGCATAATCTCGTTGCCGAACAAAACGCCAGTACCGATACCCAAAACCATCGGCGCAAAGACACCAATCAAGCCAACAAATAAAGAAGCGCGCCCAACATTTTTCAATTCGACAACATCAGTTTCTAGGCCCACTTGGAGTAATAAAATAATTACACCAAGTTCGGACATCACGTACAAAATCTCGTTGGCGTTTACTAAACCAAGAACCGAATTGCCGATCAAAATTCCGGCCAAGATTTCGCCGATTACTGCGGGTATCGCCAGTCGGTCAGAGACTTCGGCGGCGATCTTGGCAACGATCAAAATTATCGCTAGGTCAAGCAACACACGGCTGATATCGAGGCCAACGTCTGCACTAGTAGCGGCCGAATTGCCCAAGAAGTATACGAAATCTGTTTTCACAATGAGACTAACTATACGAGTGTTATGTTGCGGGAGTTTTAACAGTCTGTGTAAATTGCGAGCAGATTGTGATTTGTTACATCTCAAAGTTGTTACGCATGGACTTTTGGGTTCAAAATCAGCAAGACTATTTGAATGCTGACTTACACCCCAGAAGCCGAGGCCCGTCGAGTAGAAATTCGTGCGTGGCTCAAAGAAAACCTTCCATCAAAATGGTTTGATAAGAGTTATGAGATGTCAACCGCTGAGCGCAAAGCGTTCAATGACACTTGGCCTGACAAATTATTTGCAGGCGGGTGGATTTGTGCGACTTGGCCAAAAGAATATGGTGGCAAAGGATTAAGCACGTTAGAGGGTGTAGTGCTTGCCGAAGAATTTGCAAATGCTGGCGCCCCGATGCGCGCAGATTTTTTTGGTGACACCCTTGTCGGCCCGACATTGTTGCAGTGGGGCACCGAAGAACAGAAGAAAGAATTCTTGCCCAAGATCTTGAGTGGCAAAATGCGTTGGTGCCAAGGTTTCAGCGAGCCAAATAGTGGAAGCGATCTTGCGAGCGTAAAGACGACTGCTGTGCTTGACGGTGACGAATGGATTATCAATGGACAAAAAGTTTGGACGACACAAGGTCATCATGCTGATTATTGTTTCTTGCTAACTCGCACTGATAATGAATCACCAAAACACAAAGGCATCTCGTATTTGTTGGTTCCGATGAAACAACCCGGAATTGAAGTGCGCGGTATTACCCAGCCAGATGGCACAGCAGAATTTTGTGAAGTGTTCTTCACTGACGCGCGGTGCCCGAAAGACAACGTTGTTGGCGGCGTGAATAACGGGTGGAAGGTAGCCAACAGCACACTCGCTTTCGAACGCGGTATGAGCGCTACAACCGGCTATCGCCGATTTGAAGAAGAATACAAGTTGTTTGTGGCTCAAGCCAAAGCCAACGGCAAGATCAACGACGCATCAATTCGCCAACGATTGATGCAGTACTACGCAAAGATTCAAATCTTACGATTCAATGGTTTGCGCTCGCTTGGTTCAACATTGGCTGGCACAAAAGATTTCGGTGTGATTGCTCTTGGTGCGAGCAATAAAATGTTTTGGTCGGAAATGCACCAGAGTGCAATGGAGCTTGCTCTAGATATTTATGGCCCGTACTCAATGCTTGTTGACACTGGCCCAGAGTCGGGCACATGGCCAGGGGCACTGCGCGATAAGCGTCGTGCGAATTACCCAGCGTCGCCAATGATGTCAAGTTTCTTTTTCTCTCGCTCAGAAACTATTTGGGGTGGAACAAGTCAGATTCAGCGCAACATCGTTGGCGAGCGAGTGCTTGCGTTACCAAAAGAACCAAAGCCTTCCGGCGGAGAGTAACTAGCATTAAAAAGCTATGAACTTTCAAACCGCAATTCGTTCAGGCTTTCAAAATTACGCAAATTTCAAAGGCCGTGCATCGCGCTCAGAATATTGGTGGTGGGTTCTATTTACGTTGCTCGCAGAGATTGTGGCTTCAACGATTGATTCGTCGTTAGGTAACGCGGCGTCTTTGCTAACGCTTCTACCGACTATTGCTGTAGCAGTTCGTCGAATGCACGACACTGATCACAAAGGTTGGTGGGTTTTTGCGCCAATTTTTAACTTGGTTTTAGGCTTGCGCCAAGGTGACACTATTGAGAATCGTTTTGGGCCGCCTCCGCCACCACGTACAAGTTAATAAATCGCCAACTAATAACGCGTTTTAATACTTCGGCACGCGTCTTTGGTAGACACCACCGAGCAGCGGCGAACTCAAAATAAAGTCGGCGCTGGCACGATTGCAAGCCACCGGAATATTCCAGACAACGGCAATGCGCAGCAACGCCCGAATATCTGGGTCGTGCGGCTGGGGCTCAAGTGGATCCCAAAAAAACAACAACACGTCAATGCCACCGTCAGAAATTCGCGCGCCGATTTGTTGATCACCGCCAAGTGGTCCACTTCGCATTCGTTCGAGTGTCAAGCCTGTGCTGTCGGCAATTAATTTACCTGTTGAACCAGTCGCTATCAGCGTGTGCCTTTTCAATTCGTCTTTATGCTCAGTCGCCCACTCGAGCATTTCGCGTTTCATATTGTCGTGAGCGACAAGTGCAATACACTTTGTAGCTGGGCTTTCAATGCTCGTCATCTCATGGGAGGTCATAAATGAAGGTTACGCCACAACGATCTGTACCGCGAGTAACTGAATCTCGTGTAATTTCTACGCCGATTGGCAAATTAACACTTGTGGCTTCGATTGATGGCCTATGCGAAATTATCTTTGGCGCAAAGAGAGTTGCTAAAAATCAAAAAGCTTCAATAGTTGCTAGAAGAAACTTAAGTCTCGCTGAAAAACAATTGCGAGAATACTTTGCCGGCAAGCGAAAAAAGTTTTCAATCAAACTTGATATCGGTGGAACGGATTTTCAAAATGCTGCTTGGAATTCGCTCGCGACGATTCCTTATGGTCAAACTATTTCATACGCACAGCAAGCAAAGTTGGTGCGAAAACCGCGGGCCTTTCGTGCAGTGGGCTCGGCTAATGGTAAAAATCCAGTGGCGATTATTTTGCCGTGCCACCGGGTGATTGCATCAGATGGCTCACTTGGTGGTTACGCCGGCGGGTTATCTATAAAGCGCAGACTTCTTGCACTTGAAAAAGCTTCAAGTGAAACGTCTAGTGAGGCTGAGTAAAGCCAAAGCACTCGCGTAAATACTCGTCACGCAACGCAACCTCGGGTGGACCAATAGAAACGACTCGTTGGGCCAGCAACATGACCGTGTTTGCATTTTCGGCATCTTGCAATTCGTGGGTCGCCATCACAACAGTTACCCCACGCGCTCGCTCGCTCGCGATTAATTCGGCGACAAGTTTTCTTCCGTTGATATCGAGGCCGGCTGTGGGCTCGTCAAGCAATAAAATTTCCGCCTGTCTTGTTAAAACTTGAGCCAAGTGTGTTCGTTGCTGTTGACCACCTGACAGATCGCGGATGGGTTCGTTGGCTTGGGTTTCGATTCCAGTTCGCTTCATTGCGTCAATCACTATGTTTTGGTCGAGTTGAGAAGTTCTGCGAAATAATCCGAGATGAGCAAATCTTCCCATTGCGACGACATCGTGCACTCGCAACGGCAAAGTGTGTGTCGAGATCGGATGTTGGGGCAAATAGGCAACGCGTTTAGGCAGCATGCCAGTTGGTTGACCGAGAATTTCTAAATGACCCTTAATTGGTTGCAATAGACCTGCCATAGTTTTGAGAATTGTGGATTTGCCAGAACCATTGGTGCCAATCAAAACAAGTAGAGCACCTGGCTCAAGTGAGACCGAGACATTATCAACCACTGGAAACTTTGAGTACCCAACGCCGAGTTGGTCGGCGCTGATTGATTTTAGGATTTGCGACTTCATCTGATGTGCGCACCTGAATGTGAGTGCTGATGCTCGTGCTCATTGTTTTGTTTTGTTTTGATTGTCTTAATAATTTCGGTGTAGGTTGCAGCGACAGCAAAAATAAAAACAGCCGTGAGTACGATGCTTGCACCAGCTGCCAGGTCAAAGTGATAGCTCACTAGTAGTCCAACATAAGTTGAAAATGATCCAACAACCGCGGCGACAGTCATCATTGTTGAAATTCGTCTTGCAAACAGTGCGCCAGTAGCAGCCGGAGCGATCAACATGCCAAGCACCAGCAAAGTGCCAACAGTTTGAAAACTCGCGACCACAGTAACCGCAATCATCGTCAGCATTAAGTTGTGAAACAAGCGAACTGAAAATCCTGATGAACTTGCAAGACCTTCATCAACAGAAAGCAGCAGAAAAGGGCGTCGCGCAATAATTGCGATCGCTATAACAATTATTAGTGCGCAAACCTGTGAGATCAGATCTCTTGACGTGACCCCAAGTAGCTCTCCAAATAAAATTCGTGAAAGATCGCCAACAAAAGTTCTAGAGCGCGAAGTGATCATTACTCCGAGTGCCAGCATGCCGACGAACAAAAGGCCAATTGCTGTATCTCCTGAAAGACGAAATCTTCGAGAAACCAGACTCACTCCAGCCATCATTATCAGTGATCCAAATGCCGCGCCGATTATGCCCGATACGCCAAAAATTAGAGCAGTTGCGATCCCAGGCAATACGCCGTGCGCCAGTGCATCACCAACAAATGCGAGCCCACGTAGAACAACAAAAGTTCCGGCGACAGCGCAAGTTAATGCAACGAGTACTCCGCCAGCAAGAGCCAAGCGAAGAAACTCGTTGTTTACAAATGGCTCAATGAACATGCTGTTGTTAAGCCAACTCACATTTACAACAGTAATGAGTGATGCGAGTTAGCCGAGTGCTTCAGCGATTTGGTTAACCATCTTGAGAATGAACTCTTGATAGTTGGCGGCACCGTCTAAATAGTGAGTCGAGAGAGTCACCGCTTTTACGCCGAGTTCACCAGCCAATTGGTCTGCCACATCCGGAGATGTACCAAGGCCCGTAAAGATCGCTGGCACTTTGTATTGCTGGATCAATTTTTTAAGTTCGGCAAGTTCGCCTGCAGTTGCTTCAGAAGTAGTGGTAAATGATGGGATGATCGCGCCGATGACTTTGCAGCCATAGTGGTCGGCAAAGTATCCCATCTCATCGTGGCCACTGACTAGGTTGCACTCATCAAGACTGCTAATTATTGATTCAACTTCTCGGTCGAGATTTTGCAATTTTGTCGTGAAGGCCGTTGCCTCGGCAGAAAGGTCTGAACCTGTCGCTTCACTAAGCGCAGTTGTCAGTGCCGGAAGCATTTCGAGCATTGTCGCAGGAGATAGCCAAAGGTGTGGGTCGCCCCCCGTGTGCTTGTCGCCGTGTTCGTCGCCTTCTTCGTCAGCGTGATCTTCATCTTCTTCGTCGCCGTGTTCAATTTTGCGCACGGTGATGTGTTTGCCGACCATGAAAATGTTGCCACCTGAGTCAGCAAAGGTTTCGAGTACTTCTTCGAGGCCTTCTTCGAATTCAAGACCGTTTGACACGACTAGGGCAGCGTTGTTGATAATTTCGATGTCTTTGGCTGATGGTTGAAATTCGTGCGGGTCTTGACCATCTGGAACAACTACTTTCACCATTGCCTTATCGCCAACGAGTTGCGAAACTATGTCGCCAATTAGCGAGTAGGTAACAGCAATGGCTGGCAACTCAGCAACAACAGAATCAGATGTTGTTTCGATTATCGATTCATTATTACTTGTCGAATCACTTGTCGCATCACTCGCACTGCTGCAACTCGCGAAAATTACTAGTGCAATAAATGCTGACACTAATTTATTGATTTTTCTCATGCGACCCACTATAGCGATAATGAGAATCATTCCCAATATGGCTACTGGGTTATCGTCTTACTGAGAAACTAGTTAGATCGGGTCGCTGACACGTTCAAGAGTTACTTTTAAACCACCTAGATCAGGTCGAGTCCAGATCATGTGGCCATCGGCATCAAGTCGCCGGGTGATTTCGACTCCGGGCAAGCCAACTGGTCGCAAGACAAAAACTTGATCTTCGTATGTCGCAATCACATGAATTGGTGTTTTGAAGTCAAAGACCGAGACATCATGAACGCCATTGCCCTCAGTGCCATCGGCGCGAGCATCGGCGATTGTGCCGCCACCACAGTCAACGATTCTGTCGCCGCACTGCTCGATGCGCTCTGTATAAAACATGATTCGGTCGTCGGCAGGCACGCTGACACCAGCCCGTTCGGCTCGAATTGTTTTCCAAATTCCGCGAAGGTCGGGAGCACCTTGCGCAAGCGGTTCAGTGCACCCACCAAGAATCAACGGAGGAAATGTTTTGCCGTAACCACCTGGTGGCGTGTGAGCCACAGGAATTTGATTTGCTTTCATTGTTGTGCAATTTTGTTTTGGCGCACTGTCAGAAAAGTTTGAGCGAGTTGTTTAGACGCCGAGAGTCTTGGTGATGATCTCGGTGAGCACCTTTGATTCAATCACGCCACTTCCTCGAAATGCGACTTTGCCATCGGCATCGAGCAACACAAAAAATGGAAACCCAGAAAGGCCAAAAGCGTTTGCTGCAGTTTTTTCGCCACTGTCAGCCATCACCGGCCAAAGCGCAGGAAACTCTTCGCGGGCCAACCACTCAGAAGGTGGAAAGTTTGGTGAAGCCGGGTCACTTGAAGTCGCAACGCCGATCACATCTACACCACTCGGTACTAATCCATCACGATTCCATTGCACGAGCAGTGGTACCTCACGCTGGCAAAACCCACACCAGTGCGCAAGAAATACTAGAAGCGTCGGTGAGCCTGGGGTCGTGACGATCTTGTTTCCAGTGAAACCTGCGCCTGTAAGAATTGGCGCAGTCATGCCGACTGCTTTGTCGGCAGCACCTTCTGCATACACAGGCAGCGCCTCACCTGAAACTTCAACAGCGCGAAACTCGTCGACTCCTTGCGCAACTTCGTCGGTTCCCGACTGGCTGGCAATCGCAACAATTGCCAGAACTGCAATCGCGGCGACAATGCCACCCACGAGCCAGAAAGTTTTATTTGAACCTGCTGAATTATTTTTTTTTGAGTTCATTTTTTCTCCTGTGGTGAAAGTGTAACTAAAACGATCGTCGTGAAAAAAGCAGTGAAGGCCATGAATGCAAGCGTGACAAATCCAAAGTTCTCAAACCAAATAAATTCGCATGGCAGTTTTGCATCGCAAACGCCTGCATCCAAATCTGGGAATCGTTCAAGAAACCAGTGATACGTCGAAACCGATCCGCCAACGAGAGCGAGAGAAACGGCAATGATTTTTGTAAATTTAAATTTCTTAAAATTGGCGACGATCAGAAATATCGCCAGCGGGTACATCGCAAATCGTTGATACCAGCAAAGTTGACACGGCTTGTAGTTCACTATTTCAGAGAAGTACAGGCTTCCGAGCATTGCCGTTGTAGTGATCAAGGCCGCAAGTGGCAACGCAATCTTTTTGACTTCAGATAACAAACTGTTGGCCTTGATCAGGCGAGCGATCACGACAATCACACCGAAAACCAAAGTGGCAAGACTCAGCATCGCAAAGAAAAGTTCAAAGACTTCGTTATTCATGGTGTGCACTACGCTAATTGCTAGAAACCCATTCAAGAATGAACCTGATTATTAAACGGGAGTGATGAAAAATGTCAAACCTCAAACAACAACTTAAGGATGACTTGACTGCGTCAATGAAGGCGCGCAATGAAGTTGAAACTTCGACGTTGCGAATGACTTTGGCCGCGATTATGAACGCTCAGGTTGCTGGTGACGCGGCAGTTGAACTATCGAACGATCAGGTTCAAGGTGTTGTGCGGGCTGAGGCTAAAAAACGCGCCGAATCGGCAGACATATATAAGGACGCAGGACGCCATGAAGCCGAAGCTGCAGAACGCGCCGAATTAGCGATTCTTGAACGATATTTGCCGGCTGCAATGAGTGATGCCGATCTTGAGAAAATCGTGGATTCACAAATCGCGATAGCCACAGCGCAAGGCCTGAGTGGCCCAAAAGCGATGGGTGCAGTGGTCAAGGCCGTTCGAGGTGAGGCGGGCGACAGCGCCGACGGTGCAAAGATTGCGAACTTAGTGAAAACAAGACTTACCTAAAAAATTGAAGTCAAGATTAAAAATTAAAATCCAAGAATTTTCACAAGCGCCGTAAGCGACGAATGGCACATGATTAACGACATCGCCATTTAAGAGATCGGGTTACCTTTGATGCGGGCAACGTGCCTTTTTTCCGAAGGGGGAAGTAAAAAATGAAGAAACTATTCACTGGTGGTCGTCGCAAGGTTGTTGCCGTAATGGCAATCGCGCTTGTTGCATCACTCACACAAGTATCAAGCAGCGGTGCTGCTGGTGCTGACACTCCAAAGCGTGGAGGAAATATCACAGTTGGTGTTTTCGACTCGTTCCCTGGTTATTGCATGGCAGACTCTTTGGCTAACTCAGCTTTGATGGGTGCTCGCACCGTTTATGAAACATGGGTTGAGCAACGAGCCGACGGCAAAATTGTTCCGTACCTACTCAAGTCATTTGAGCACAATGCAGACAACAAAATTTGGAGTCTTGTTGTACGCGACGGAATCAAGTTTCATGACGGCACACCTGTAGATGCTGCAGCGCTTGCAACTAATATTCAGGCGCTTCGTGGAGCACTTCTTCTTACAGGCAAAGCTGGAAGCCCAGGTACGGCTGGCGGTTTTACTGCGAACATAACTGACGTTAAGGTGACCGGCCCAATGTCGGTGCAAGTAACTTTGTATCAAGCAGAGTCTGATTATCCAGAATCGCTTTACGCATCGGGTCGTTTCTTTGCTCGTGCTCCAAGTCAAATTTTGGGCAAGAATTGTTCAACGACACCAGTTGGTACTGGTGCATTCAAGTTGGTTTCAACTGATTTGACAAAACTTGTTGTTACAGCGAACCCTGACTATTGGCGCAAAGATGCCAAGGGTGGCAAGTTGCCATACCTCGACGGAATCACATTCACCTACCTGCCAGATGCGCAACCACGCGTCAGCGGTGTGAAGAGCGGTTCACTCGCAGCAACAATGTTCTCATCAGCTTCAGAAGCTAAGCAGATCAAAGATTTGCAAAAGAACAAAGCTGTGACGTCAATCTTGTCGCCAGAGGACTATTACTCATCAATTTGGTTGAACAACTCGAAATTACCGTTTAGCAGCAAGAATGCACGTCTTGCCGTTTCTCATGCATTAGATCGCGAGAAGTTCGTGAAGGTTCGTCAAAAAGGTATGGGCAGTGTTCCAGACTCAATCGTCGGACCAAACAACATCATGTACAACAAGAAAAACTTTGCAGGGTTTGATCTTGCAAAGGCGAAATCTTTCGCGGCTGCTTACAAGGCAGAAACGGGTAAAGATCTTGAGTTCAGTTTCCCTGTGAATACAGCATCTTCCGATGACGTTGCAAACTCAACGCTCATCAAACAAATGCTTGAAGCAGCCGGAATCAAAATGAACGTGTTGCCACAAACGACAGCGGAGATTATTACAAAAGCGTTCCCTCAGCAATATCAAGCGATGCCGCTTCTAATAATGGAGGGAACCGGAACCGGTTTCATTCTTCCATTCTTGGTAAGCGATACGTCTGGTGGAAACCCGACTGCTCTCTTGAATGTCTCGCCAAGGACAAAAATTCTCTACTCGATCTTGAACCTTTCAGCGTTCAAAGACACAGTGAGTGAGAACTTGTTGTTTGCAGCGCGTGCTGAGGCGAACATGGCCAAGAAGAAGAAGCTCTATCAGGATGCAACAGCGCAACTTCAAGCCGAAGCTCGCTTAACTTCACTCTTTAGAACTACTTACATGCTTTCGTACAAAAACCTTGGTGGAGTTGGCGAGTTGCCACTTGCTGCAGGTGGACAACGACGATTGCTAACAAACTTCGGAATTGACTGGACAGGTGTTTGGTCAACTAAGTAATCAATAATTCGCATAACTAAATAATTCGTTAATAAGTAAGGCGGCGGTGCTTCGGCACCGCCGCCTTGTCATTTCTGGCGGTGCTTCGGCGCCGCCGCTTTGCTGTTTCACCGGCGATTTCAATTTGCGCTAAAAACAACTATGAAATGAGCCCTGAAATCAGCCCTGGAATCAGCTCTTAAATCAGCCCTGAATCTTGTTTAAATCGTGCGCAGATCCTCAATGTGTTGTTTGACACAAGGAGAATCCTCTAGATAGTGTGATATCAGGCACATAGCCTTTTCCGAAGGGGGAAATAAAAAATGAAGAGCATATTCACTGGTGGTCGTCGCAAGGTTGTTGCCGTAATGGCAATTGCACTTGTTGCATCACTCACACAAGTATCAAGCAGCGGTGCTGCTGGTGCAGATACTCCAAAGCGTGGAGGAAATATCACAGTTGGTATTTTTGACTCGTTCCCTGGTTATTGCATGGCAGACAACTTGGCGAACTCGTCACTCATGGGTGCTCGCACAATTTATGAAACATGGGTTGAGCAACGAGCCGACGGCAAAATTGTTCCGTACCTACTCAAGTCATTTGAGCACAGTGAGGACAACAAAACTTGGCTATTAACAGTTCGTGATGGAATCAAGTTTCATGACGGCACTCCTGTAGATGCTGCTGCGCTTGTAACTAATCTTCAGGCTCTTCGTGGAGCGCTACTACTCGTAGGCAAAGCTGGAAGCCCAGGCACGGCTGGCGGCTTTAACGGGAACATCACAGATGTTAAGGCGACTGGCGCAATGTCGGTGCAAGTAACTTTGTATCAAGCAGATTCAAACTATCCAGAATCGCTTTACGCATCGGGTCGTTTCTTTGCTCGTGCTCCAAGTCAAATTTTGGGCAAGACTTGTTCAACGACACCAGTTGGTACTGGTGCATTCAAGTTGGTTTCAACTGAGTTGACAAAACTTGTTGTCACAGCGAACCCTGACTATTGGCGCAAAGATGCCAAGGGTGGCAAGTTGCCATACCTCGACGGAATCACATTCACATTCTTGTCAGATGCGCAACCACGCGTCAGCGGTGTGAAGAGCGGTTCACTCGCAGCATCAATGTTCACTTCAGCTACTGAAGCAAAGCAGATCAAAGATTTGCAAAAGAACAAGAACTTGACAACGATTATTTCGCCGATGGATTATTATCCAACATTTTGGTTGAATCACAAGGTTGCTCCGTTTAGCAGCAAGAATGCGCGTCTCGCTCTTTCTCATGCACTTGACCGCGAGAAGTGGTTGAAGGTTCGTCAAAAGGGTCTGGGCATGGTTCCAGATTCAATCGTTGGGCCAAACAACATCATGTACAACAAGAAGGGTTACGCAGGTTACGACCTCGCGAAGGCGAAATCTTTCACGGCTGCCTACAAAGTAGAAACAGGCAAGGACCTTGAGTTCAGTCTTCCGTACGTAAGTACATCGGCCGACTCAACTGCAAACGCAATTCTGATTCAACAGATGGGCGCAGCAGCAGGTATGAAAGTCAACTTGTTGTCACAAACGACAGCAGAGTCGATTGCAAAGGCATTCCCAATGCAGTACCAAATGTTGCCGCTTCTTTTGATGGAAGGAACGGGAACTGCTTTCATTCTTCCATTCTTGGTAAGTGATACCTCTGGTGGAAACCCGAAGGCACTTTTGAATGTCTCACCAGCGACGAAAATTCTCTACTCAATCTTGAACATCTCATCGTTCAAGGACACCGTGAGTGAGAGTTTGCTGTTCGCAGCCCGTGCTGAGCCGAATATGGCGAAGAAGAAAGCGCTGTATCAGCAGGCAACGGAACAAATTCAAAACGAAGCGCATGTCACTAACATTTCGATGTTGGCATACTCATTGACGTACAAAAACCTCGGTGGAGTTGGCGAATTGCCACTTGCCGCAGGTGGACCACGACGATTGGTTACAAACTTCGGAATCGACTGGACAGGCGTTTGGTCAACGAAGTAATTTGCAATAATTAATTTAGTAATTCACAATTACGCAAGGCGGCGGTGCTTCGGCACCGTCGCCTTGTGCATTTAGTAGTTAACCTGTCTAGAGTTGCATTCGTCACAAACAGTCGCTATGTAATTGCAAAATTTTTTTGATGTCTAACGGGGAGTAATCGTGTTGAAGTATGGCTTTTGGTTACAACGAGTAGCACAACTTTTTGTTGTGCTGCTTCTAGTTACTTTTGGTGTTTCGCTTTTGATACGAATTATTCCTGTTGATCTAGCCACAATTGTGATTCCTGTTGGTAGCGAAACTGAGCGCGCTGCTTTTCGAACAAGTATTGGTTTAGATAAAGGCCCAATCGGCTATTACCTGCAGTGGCTTGGCAATTTCGTGCAGGGCGATATGGGCTTGATTTATTACTCAGGCGGAACCGAAACAGTTTCAGGTCATTTAATAAAAGCGATGCCCCGATCTTTGTTGTTGATGGCATACACACAAATTTTTGCGCTTGGCATAGCAATACCTCTTGGCGTATTGTCGGCTTACCGCGCAGGTCGTCGCGCTGACCGAGTGATTAGCAATACTTTGTTTATTTTTTCATCTATACCTGGCTTCGCTATTGGGTTGATTTTGATAATCTTTATCGGCACTAAATTAGCTTGGTTGCCGACTCTTGGTTATGCCACATTTTCAGAAGGTATCTGGGAGCATTTCAAACACATGATTATGCCGGTGCTGAGTTTAAGTTTTGGATTAATTGCCCAATACACACGGCTGTTACGAGCAGACATGATTGCTTCGCTTCGCGAAGACTACGTAACGATGGCAATGTCAAAAGGTTTGAGCGATCGACGAATATTGTGGCGACATGTGTTTCGGCCGTCAAGTGTCACTTTGTTTACGTCAGCCGCGTTGAGTATGGGCGGGCTAATTGGCGGTGCAATTGTCATCGAAAGTATCTTTGCGACATACGGTGTCGGCTTTGAGATATTTGCAGCAATCGGTGGCCGACAATACATCATGCTGCAATCAAGTGTTGCGGTGATTGCGTTGTTCTATGTTTTCTTTAATTTAGTTGTTGATATTGGCTCGGGTTTCGTTGACCCACGTACTCGAGATCGAAGGTCAAATGTTTAAATTCAAAGAATTATCTAAACCAACTCAACTTTGCGTCGCGTGGATAGGGCTGATGATGTTTTTTGCATTATTCGGTCCTTTCTTGCCAATTGAGAATTGGACATTTGTTTATGAGGATGATTTGGGCGTGACACCGTTTTCGCCCGGTCACATTCTTGGCACCGACAATAACGGCTATGACTTATTGTCATCAGTAATTTCAGGTACTCGGATGTCGGTATTTATTGCAATCACCGCAGTTGGTTTGGGCGGATTAATCGGAAGTGCGCTCGGTATAGCCGCAGCCTTCTTACGTGGCAAGGTTGACTTAGTTTTGTCAACTGCGTTTAATGTGGGTTTGGCAATACCAAACTTGGTACTCGCACTGGCGCTTGTTTCAGTTTTAGCAACGAATGTCGACATGACAGAAGTAGTGCCGATTTGGCGTCGAGTTGTGGTGCTTGTGATATCACTGACGATTGTGTTAATCCCAATCTTGGGTCGCATTGCAAGAGGCGCAACCCTTACTTGGAGCGGTCGCGAATTTGTCACGGCAGCCCGCAGTATGGGAATGCGCGATATGCAGATCATTAGAAAACATATTGTGCCCAATGTGTTGCCAGCATTGATTGCCGTCGCATTTCTCGCTTTCGGTGTCGTGATTATTGCTGAAGCATCACTTTCGCTTTTAGGTGTCGGTATCCCAGATGGTGGCAGTTGGGGTGGAATGATCGCACGGGGTCGAAATGACCTCGAATACTCACCGCACGTGCTTTACATTCCGGTGATATTTCTAGCCATCACGGTTATTTCGACGAACCAAATTGGTGAAGTGCTTCGCGGAAGACTTGACGGTCGAGAGTCAAAAGTATGAGTTCGTTGTTAAGTATCAAAAATATGAGCGTCAACTTCGACACTCCAGGTGGTTCACTTGAGGCAGTTCGCGGTGTAGACATTGAGATACCAGCCGGAATGAGTGTTGGTGTAGTCGGCGAGTCTGGTAGCGGCAAGACGGTTATGTGTCGCGCGGCGATGGGACTATTGCAGGGCAGCACCGTTAATCGCACCGGCACCGTAATTTTTGACGGCCATGAATTGACAGCGATGTCGAAAGAACAGGTGCGCGAGTTATTTGGCTCAGGCATGGCAATGATCTTTCAAGACCCATTGACTGCGTTAAACCCAGTGCGACGCATCGGTGCGCAAGTCTCTGAAGGCCTGCGCATTCGTCTTGGTATGAGTAAAAGCGATGCGATGGCACGCAGCAAAGAATTGCTCGAACTCGTGCGCATACCAAATGCAGCGGCAGTGCTTAAGTCGTTTCCGTATCAATTGTCAGGTGGAATGCGCCAGCGCGTGATGATCGCAATAGCAATCGCATGTAATCCAAAACTTTTATTTGCTGATGAGCCAACTACCGCACTCGACGTGACGGTGCAGGCACAAATCTTGCAGCTGTTGCGAGAATTACGTGAAGACTTGAAGATGTCGATGGTTCTAGTGACCCATGACTTGGGTGTTGTCGCAGGCAATACTGACTATGTGGCGGTTATGTATGCAGGCGAAGTTGTCGAGTACGCTCCGACAAAGAAACTTTTTGCTGACATGCGCATGCCATATACAGAGGCTCTACTTGATTCGATTCCGCGAGTTGACCACAAATCAGGATCGCGCCTTTCAGTAATTGCCGGTCGACTTCCAGACCCAACAAATCGCCCCACTGGTTGCGGTTTTGCCCCG
This sequence comes from Ilumatobacteraceae bacterium, assembly GCA_044354345.1. Lineage (GTDB taxonomy): Bacteria > Actinomycetota > Acidimicrobiia > Acidimicrobiales > Ilumatobacteraceae > BACL27. The sequence goes on from JBILAG010000015.1 coordinate 26,875, forward strand.
CGTTGCAAATATGCCCAAGACAAATGCACAACAGACCATCCAGAGTTGAAAACAGACCCAGACGGCCATATCTATCGTTGCTGGTTTCCGATTGGTGAGGCGTTGTAATGGCCGGGTCAGGTACAGCCCACATGCGAAACACCGTTGACTCGGTGTTGACAGTTCGTGATCTAACGGTTGAGTTTCGAGTTGGTAAAAATAAAACCGTCAAGGCTGTCTCGGGTTTGAGCCTTGATGTTGTCAAAGGTGAAACCTTGGCAATTGTTGGCGAGTCTGGATGCGGTAAAACGACTTTGGCTCGAGCAATTTTGCAATTGCCACCACCAAATTCTGGTGAAGTAATTTTTGATGGTACAGATATGACTCTGCTGCCCAAAGAAAATCTTCGATCGGCACGAACTTCAATGCAAATGATCTTTCAAGATCCGATTTCATCACTTAATCCACGCATGACGGTGCATCAGTTGATTGATGAGCCACTTGAGATTTGGGATCGTGGCACTCGAGCAGAGCGAGATGAGCGCATAAACAAGCTTCTTTCCAGTGTGGGGTTAGAACCAGATCTAGTTCTGAATCGTCGATCGTACGAGTTTTCTGGTGGACAATGTCAACGAATCAGCATTGCGCGTGCACTCGCTCTCGACCCGCGAATGTTGATCTGCGATGAACCGGTTAGCGCTCTTGACGTAAGTATTCAAGCGCAGATTCTTAACTTGTTGCTTTTCATGAAAGAAACTTATGGTTTGACGATGCTATTTATTTCGCATGACTTGGCAGTTGTCAAAGCGATAAGTACTCGCGTGATGGTGATGTATCTCGGCAAGATTTGCGAAGTTGCCCCGCCGGATGTTCTCTATTCACAACCAGCCCATCACTACACTCGCGCGTTGCTTAACTCGGTGCCAATTCCTGATCCAACTAAGCAAATTAGAACAGAACTATTGCAAGGCGAACCACCGTCGCCGATGAACCCGCCAAGTGGTTGTCGTTTTAGAACACGCTGTGTTGGTGCATCAGCACTTTGCGCCGAGCAAGAACCACAGTTGCGTGAGGTTTCACCTGGCCAGTTCGTTGCTTGCCACCATCCAATTCTTTAATCGTTAATCTTTAATCAATTGCCAGATAGTCGAAGTAGAGGCTGCTGCGAGCAGAACTTTGATTAAGTCACCAATTAAGAATGGTGCAACGCCAAGACTGATCGCATTATCGTCGCCAGTTGAGATTGCGATATTCAATGAGTGAGCAAGCCAAACAGCACCGCATGTATAAATAATTGCTGAGCCGAGCAACATTGCAGGCAGAGATGTTATGAATTGGCGATCGTGTTTGCGTTCAGCGAGGTGGCCTACGGCTGCGGCTGCCAAGACAAAACCAATCATGTAACCCATCGTTGCGCCTGTGCCGACGCTCCATCCACTTGCGGCATTCGAGTAAAACGGCAAGCCGATGAGACCTGCAACCCAGTACGTAACTTGACTGAGCGCACCAAGTTTTGTGCCAAGTGCAGCACCAGCAAGCAGTACGGCAAATGTTTGACCAGTTATTGGCACTGGTGTGAAACCAAGTGGAATTCGAATTTGTGCACAGATCGCAGTAAGTAAAGCGAAGCCAACAACCAATGTGGCATTACGAATGATGGTTTGTGTTCGTGCTTGCGGTTTTGGCCAGAAGTCGGATAACACGAGTGTTTGGGTTTTGTTGATCATGACTCTAATTGTGTCATCATTGAAGTAGTAATTAAGGTTTTTATTAAAAATTGCGCGAAAGACTAATTTCTATGACAGCCAAAATTAAAGTTCTAATGGATTGTGATCCGGGCCATGACGATGCTTTTGCGCTTATCGTTGCCGCTAAGTTCACAGAAGTAATCGGAGTAACAACTGTTGCCGGTAATGCACCGTTGTCGCTTACAACCAAAAATGCCAGAATTATTCTTGACCTTTGTGGGTCGAGTGCGCCGCTGCATTCTGGTGCTGGGCGCCCGCTGGTCGCTGAACCGATTCACGCTGCATACATTCACGGCGAAAGCGGAATGGATGGTGCAAATTTGCCTGAGCCGTCTCGCCCTGCAGACGGCATTAACGCTGTCTATTTCATTATCGATACGGTTCGCGCAAACCCTGGATTGTGGTTGGTGCCGACGGGGCCATTGACAAATATTGCATTGGCGTTACGTGCCGCTCCAGATTTAGTTGACAAGATTTCTGGAATTTCAATCATGGGTGGTGGCAGATTCGGTAATCGCACGGCAACGGCTGAATTTAACATCTGGTGTGACCCAGAAGCTGCTGCTGCTGTTTTTGAATCTGGCGCAAAAATTATTATGAGTGGTCTGCACTTGACACATCAAATTATGGCGACGCCAAAGCGAATTGAGATGGTGCGTGCAGCACATGCTGTTGTTGGCCCGATGTTGGCAGGGTTGCTTGAATTTTTCAGCAAGATGTACAAGTCGCTTCATGACGACTTTGATGGCGCGCCACTGCATGATGTTTGTGCCGTATTGGCGTTGACGCATCCTCAGTTATTTACTTCAAAAGAAACGCACGTTGCAGTTGAACTTGATGGTAGTCATACGCGCGGAATGACAGTAATTGATGACCGTCACGTGAAGTCGCGAACGAAAGCCAACACACAAGTTCTTGAGACAATTGATGCCGACGCGGCTTTCGCGGTCATAGTTGACGCAGTTAGTTCGTGCGTCAAAAGTTAATGAATTAGTTCGTAAAAATCTCGTACTTGTCGCCAGCAAGCCTTAATAAACAGAAGATACTCAACAAATCAGCGCGTTTCATGGTGCCATCTCGGCAACAATGAAAGGGTGGCAGATCCGGTTGGTTTAGTAGCGCAGCGTATTGCGGCTGCGTTCGCAAAAGTTGGTGGAGAACATGCGATTGGAATTGACACAGCAGTTCGCCAAAGTGATCGCGCTGACGCACAAGTTAACGGCTCGCTGGCACTTGCCAAGGCAATGGGTGCAACACCACGAGACATCGCACTCAAAGTTCTTGAAGTTGCAGAGCTGCAAGATATCTGCAGCGCAACAGAAGTTGCTGGGCCTGGTTTCATCAACCTCACATTTGCTAATGAATTTTTAGCTCGCGAGCTAGTGGTCGCAAGCGGCAGCGAGAAACTCGGCGTGGCTAGTGCACCCGCGTCGCGTCGCGTCGTAATCGATTATTCGGCGCCCAATGTTGCCAAAGAAATGCATGTTGGGCATCTGCGTTCGACCGTTATAGGCGATGCACTCGTGCGAATGCTGATGTACGTGGGCAACACTGTAGTGCGTGAGAACCATGTTGGTGACTGGGGCACACCGTTTGGCATGTTGATCGAACATCTCGTTGACTTAGGAGAGACAAGCGCCGCTGAAGAACTTTCAATCGGAGACTTAGATTCGTTTTATCGCAGCGCGCGAAAAAAGTTTGATGAATCTGAAGAGTTTCAAACCCGAGCGCGCACTCGGGTTGTTGCGCTGCAGAGCGGCGATGCCGAGACGCTTCGACTTTGGAAACTTTTAGTTACCGAAAGTACAAGATATTTTCAAACTATTTATAAAACTCTTGGTGTGATGTTGCAAGATTCAGATGTGATGGGTGAGAGCGCTTATAACTCGTTGCTACCGCAAGTTGCGCAACGACTATCTGATCTTGGGTTGCTCACAAATAGCGATGGTGCGGATGTCGTGTTTCCGGAAGGGTTCACAAACCGCGAGAATCAACCGTTGCCTTTGATCATTCGTAAAACTGACGGTGGTTATAACTATGCGACAAGTGATCTTGCATGTGTGATTGATCGTGTTGAAAGACTCGATGCATCGCTATTGCTTTATGTGGTCGGTTCACCTCAGGCGCAACATTTGCAAATGGTGTCAGCAGTAGCCAAACAAGCTGGTTGGTTACAGACACCGCGAGAAATGGTTCATGTCGCTTTCGGCAACGTGTTAGGTGCCGATCGCAAAATGTTGAAGACTCGTAGTGGTGACACGATCAAACTTGATGCATTGCTAACCGAGGCTGTTGAACGCGCTGCGGCGGCAGTTGCCGAGAAAAACCCAGAATTATCAGCTGAGAATCAAAGCGAGATTGCACACATTGTCGGCATAGGCGCAGTTAAATACGCAGATCTTTCGACTGATCGAATCAAAGATTACACATTTGATTGGGATCGAATGCTTTCGTTTGATGGCAACACGTCGCCGTACTTGCAATATGCGCACGCACGAATTTGTAGCATCTTTAGACGTGCAAATATTGATCGCCAAAGTGTGCGCGCTGTGACGCCAATAATTGAACACACAGCAGAGCGAGAGCTAGCGATGCGAGTATTGCAATTTGATTCTGCTTTTTGGGACACTCTAGATAAGTACAGTCCGCATCGATTGTGTACTTATCTCTACGACTTGGCATCAAGTTTCTCTTCGTTCTATGAGCAGTGCTCGGTGCTTAAGGCAGACTCTCTCGATCAACGCAACAGCCGATTGATGCTTTGCGATCTAACTGCACGAGTAATGCAGTCGGGCCTTGGTGTGCTTGGCATTGAAGCACCGGAGCAAATGTGAGTCGTATCGCAAAGCATTTGCTGCCAGACACAGCAGTTGAAAACAAATTAGGCCGTCTTGAAATTGGCGGCTGTGACGTTGTTGAACTTGCCGAAAAGTTCGGTACGCCCGTCTTCGTTTATGACGAACAGCATCTTCGCGCTCGATGCCGAGAAGCAGTAGAAGTTTTTGGCAGAAACCAAGTGGTCTACGCAACGAAAGCATTTTTGTGTGGAGCAATGGCACGATTGGCACACGAAGAAGGTCTAATGCTTGATGTCGCAACTGGCGGTGAATTATTTGTTGCGTTGCATGCTGGTGTACCGGGTACTGCATGTGTTTTGCACGGAAACAACAAAAGCATTGAAGAACTCAAGATGGCACTTGAGGCCAAAGTTCGCCACATCGTTGTCGATAACTTTGACGAACTAGATCGCCTCGACGAACTACACAGTCAGGGCTTACCTCGAGCACGAATTCAATTGCGAATTACTCCTGGTGTGGCGGTGCATACCCATGAGTTTGTTTCAACTGGTCAAGATGATTCAAAGTTTGGTTTCAATTTGCGTAATGGTGATGCGCAGCGCGCTGTTGATCGAGTGCGATCATCGGCGAGCGTCGAATTTGTTGGCATTCACTGTCACATTGGTTCCAATGTTTTTGCTGCAGAAAACTTTGAGCAGGCCGCTGAAATAATGGTCAACTTCGCCAATCAATTAGAAGTCGCCGAATTAACTTTGGGTGGCGGTCTTGGTGTTGCCTATGTTGAGAGCGAGCACGCACCGACGATCACTCAGTGGGCAAAGGCGCTTGCACCAGCGACGGCGAAATTACATTCAGGTACAAAAGTGTTTGTTGAGCCAGGTCGCGCGATAGTTGCATCTGCGGCGGTGACGCTTTATCGCATCGGTTCAATAAAGCATTTGCCTGGAATACGAACATATGTTGCAGTTGATGGCGGAATGAGCGATAACCCGAGACCAGTGCTATATGACTCGGGGTACGAAGCATTTTTGCCATCGCGTATCAATGATGATCGCACCGAACATGCACGCATAGTTGGTAAACATTGCGAGAGTGGCGATGTTTTGATCGATGATGCATTGCTTCCAATGAATTATAAAGTCGGTGACATAATTGCGACTCCAGTTACTGGTGCGTACGGGCACAGCATGGGTTCTAACTACAACAAAGTCACTCGACCACCAGTTGTTTTTGTGAGCAAAGGATCGGCGCGCGTAGTCGTGCGTCGCGAAACATTTATTGATCTCGTCAATCTTGACGTCGCAGATAGCGTATAAATATGCCGTCGCACACGAGCGCTCATGTTGTACGCCTCGGTGTGCTGGGTCACGGCGTTGTCGGCTCGGCGTTTGTTGCGTTAGTTAGTCAACAATCAGACAATATTTTGGCGCGCAGTGGGGTGCGTCTTGAAGTCGCACAGGTTTGCATTCGCGACACAAAGAAAAAGCACACGTTGCCCAAAGGTGCTGTTTTAGTTAGTGATCCGCACGCACTTGTGCAATCATCTGAAGTTGACGTGGTGGTTGAGCTGATGGGCGGCATTGATCCTGCGTCAGAACTTATTTTTGCTGCGCTTAAGGCCAATAAACCCGTTATCACTGCGAATAAGGCGTTGCTTGCACGTCACGGTGCCGAGTTATTTGGCGCTGCTGATGCCGCGAGCACTGACTTGTTGTTCGAGGCGGCCGTTTGTGGTGGGATTCCATTAGTTAGACCGTTGCGCGAAAGTTTGCGGGGCGAGCCGATCACCCGTGTAATGGGAATCGTCAATGGCACGACAAACTTTATTCTCACCAAGATGAGTGAACATGGTGCCGATTATCAAGTTGCGCTTGCTGAAGCACAACAACTTGGCTTTGCCGAGGCTGACCCAACTGCAGATGTGCAAGGTCATGATGCTGCCGCCAAGATTGCGATCATCGCCAGTATTGCATTTGGTACAACTGTTCGCTTAGATGATGTTTATTGCGAGGGAATCACACAAATTACTGCAGCCGATATCGCAATTGCACGTAAATTTGGTTTTGCTGTAAAACTTCTTGGCGTTGCCGAATTAACTAGAGTTGGATCAAATCCTGCAAGTTCAAAACTTTCAGTTCGTGTGCATCCAGCTCTTGTGCCACTTACGAATCCGCTTGCGGCAGTTCGTGAAAGTTTTAATGCTGTGGTAGTTGACGGTCGAGCGTC
>JBILAG010000085.1:0-8257 GCA_044354345.1 Ilumatobacteraceae bacterium
ATCGCGGCGAATCTCTCGCGATTATTTCAGGGAATGACCATTGAGCAGTGTTTTGTTTTTCGTGTTACGCGCAACGCGGACCTTTCGCTTGATGACGAAGATGCCGAAGATCTTCTCGCCGCTGTAGAAGTAGAGTTGCGCCGTCGTAGGTTTGGACGCGCCGTGCGACTTGAAGTTCCACATGGCACTGCTCAGTCAGTTATTGACTTGATGTGCGAAGAACTCGAACTTGGCCCTGAAGATGTGACTTATCATCGCAGCATAATTGAGATGGGTTGTATATCTCAGTTGGCGTCACTTGATATCTCGAGTTTACGATTTCAGCCGTGGCCGCCGCTCACTGCTGGTCGTCTTGCCGCAGCCGAATTTAATGGGCAAAGTATTTTTCAGGTGATTCGCGAGCGACAACTTCTTGTTCATCATCCTCACGAGTCATTTGCATCTTCAGTTGAGACATTTGTTGAACAGGCTTCAAGCGATCCAAAAGTGCATTCAATAAAAATGACCTTATATCGCACTTCGGGCGACTCTTCAATTGCCAAGCACTTAGTTCGCGCCGCCGAATCGGGAAAGCAAGTTGCGGTAGTTCTTGAAATTAAAGCGCGTTTTGATGAAGCAAGAAATATCGCATGGGCAAAAGAACTTGAATACGCAGGCGTGCACGTAACTTATGGCATCGTTGGGCTAAAGACTCATTCAAAATGTATTTTGGTTGTGCGTGAAGATAGTGATCAGATGCGTAGGTATGTGCATATCGGCACAGGAAACTACAACTCAACAACAGCGCGGATGTACGAAGATATCGGGTTTTTTACTTGCGAAGAAGCAATAGGTGCGGACGCAACAGAACTGTTTAACTATCTCACTGGCTACGCTCGCGAACCGGACTATCAACGATTGTTCGTTGCGCCACACCAATTGCGACCAAAACTTCTTGAACTGATTAATCGTGAAGCAACATTTAAAGATGCGGGTCACATAACGATAAAACTTAATTCTATTTCTGATCCTGCAATTATTGATGCGTTGTATGCGGCGAGTTCTGCTGGCGTAAAAATAAATTTGATCGTCCGCGGAATTTGCTGTCTGCGTGCCGGTGTACCTGGGATGTCTGAGAACATAACAGTGCGGTCTGTGTTGGGCAGGTACTTGGAACACTCACGGATTTATCGATTTGCACATGGTTTTGATAATCAATCCCCGTTGCATTTAATTGGCTCAGCAGACTTAATGGGTCGAAACTTAGATGGTCGAGTTGAAGTTCTCGTGCCTTTGACTCACCCAAAACATCGGGCATGGCTTGATAAAGTTTTGGGGTTTTTACTGGCAGACGACGTAAGGCACTTTGCTCTTCAGTCTGACAATAGTTGGACCAAAATTTCTGGTGGAGAACGCATGGGGGATGCCCAGCAGAGTTTGCATGAGTGGGTAGTGGCAACCCAATTGCGCTAGAACTGCTTTTCTGTTCACCGTTATGTCACTTGTTAGACGACTACAGTTCACGAAACAAGGACTACCGTAATTCGTAAGATATAAGCAGTTAATACTGATCTTAAAATTTTGGGGTGATGACTAATGGATGAAATTCGTAAAGATTTCCACAATGATCTTGACGCGGCGCGTGCCGAAGTAATTCGCTTAGGGGCTTCTCTGACTGAATCAATTCCGCGTGCGACAGCAATTTTGTTGAGTGGAGATCTTGAGGGCGCGGATTATTTGGTTCAAGCGGATGATGAATTTGACGCTCGATCTGCCGAACTTGAAGCTTTGTGTTTTGAAATATTGGCATTGCAGGCACCAGTTGCTGCCGATCTTCGCCAAGTTATTGCAATGATTAAAATTGCCGGAGAACTTGAGCGCTCAGCAGATCTTGTTGTCAACATTTGTAAAGCGGCGCGACGAATTTATGGTCACAATATTGACCCAATGTTGCGCGGGGTGATTTCTAAAATGAGCGAACAGGCTCAGAAACTCTTTGAATCAACCATGGAAGCATTTGAAGAAAATGATTCTGCTAAAGCTGCGGCAATTGACGATATGGATTCATACCTAGACAGTTTGCATCGTCAATTTATTCAGCAAATTTTTGAATCGCACTCAAACTCTAAAATTGACCTCCAAGTTGCTGTGCAATTGGCAGTCGTTGCTCGCTTTTACGAACGAATTGGTGATCACGCAGTCAATGTGAGTGAGCGAACTCGATTCATCGTGACTGGCTGGGTTCGCGAGCGCGATGGCATTAATCGTTATAAAGCTCGCATTGGCGATCCAACTGGAGAATTTACTTTGAATCTTGAGCAGAATTAGTTCACCCCAAATTTTGATATGGGCGTCGTTTACTTTTTGGTTGGAGTCTTAATAACCACTGCAATAGCTTTTCTGATTTCCAAACGATCAGCTAGTGAGATTCAGCGTGCGTTAACAAATGAGATTTCGGTTACAAAGTCGAATACGCGAGATAGTTTCGTACAACTGTTTGAAATTCTTGACTTTCTAGAAACAGGCGTTGTTGTCGCTGATAATAACTCAAATCACAAATTCAGAAATAAAGCCGCTATTGCAATGACTGGCATTCGATATGTTGATATTTTAATTGATCAAGCGGTTGATGAGATGATTAGGCAAGTTGAGCGCGAGGGCACGGGAAGTCGAATTCTTGAGGCTGTCGCAGGGACAACGCGATTTCTTCAAATTCGTGGCCACAATCTAAATAACGAATGTGTTCTCGTGACGATTGAAGACATCACAGCGAAGTCACGAATTGAAACTGTGCAAACCGACTTCGTTGCTAATTTGAGTCATGAATTAAAGACTCCGATTGGTGCAGTAGCTGCGCTGGCAGATTCTTTAGTTGGCGAGACTGAGACTGAAGTGGTTTGGCGACTTGCTGAAAGAATTGTTTCCGAATCTCATCGCATGGCACGAATCGTGGATGCCCTGCTTGACTTATCGCGAATTGAATTCAGTGGTACCGAAGATTGGACTCAAGTAGATCTTGCGCCGGTACTCGTTGAAGTTGTAAGCACTAATCAGCATGCTGCGAAGCGGCAAGGTATCGGGCTTTCACTAACTGGTGCTTCACAATTAAATGTGCTTGGTGATAGATCACAATTGGTATCAGGTTTTTCAAATCTCGTTGATAATGCGATTAAATACAGTGAACCAGGTGGGATAGTTTCGGTATCAAGCTCAATTGTCGGAGAAGAAGTTGTCGTGGCGATAATGGATCATGGAATCGGTATCTCGAAACAGCACCAAGACCGGATTTTTGAGCGCTTCTATCGAGTTGATAAAGCTCGAAGTCGAGCCACGGGAGGAACTGGCTTAGGTCTATCGATTGTTCGTCACATAGTTTTAGAACACGGCGGGACAATTGAAGTGGTCTCAGAAGAAGGAGTTGGCTCAACTTTTACTATTCGCCTTCCGCAGGTTCTGACAGAACTGACAAATGTATTACCAAGTAAAACAGGAGCTTTGATATGAGCATTAGTAACTCTTTGCCGACGATTCTGGTGGTTGATGATGAAGAATCATTTATTGAAGCACTTCAAGTTGGTCTAAAGCGCGAGGGTTTTCGGGTTGAAGTCGCGCGTGATGGGGCAGAAGCTCTCGCAGTTTTCGACACAGTTCGTCCAGATGCTGTGTTGTTAGATGTGATGTTGCCAAAAGTTTCTGGCACAGATGTTTGTCGCGAAATTCGAAAGAAGAGCGCGGTGCCGATCATCATGGTTTCGGCCAAAGGTACCGAAATTGACACTGTCGTTGGGTTAGAAGTCGGGGCAGATGACTACATTGTTAAGCCATATCGACTTAGAGAATTAGTTGCGAGATTGCGAGCTGCGCTTCGACGTGGAGCTCTCTCGGGCACAGGTGACGAAATCGCAGGGGTCGGAACGGTTGCGATAGGTGGCATTTCAATAGACCCCGAGCAACATGTTGTGACAATTCGTGGTGATGTCACCAAACTTCCTTTAAAAGAATTCGAATTGTTACATATCTTGATGTCTAACGCAGGTCGCGTATTGACACGTGAAACTCTGATTGACCGAGTCTGGGGATCTGACTATTTCGGTGACACGAAAACTTTAGATGTCCATGTCAAGCGACTGCGTGCCAAAATTGAAGTAGAGCCATCAGATCCGCGATTAGTTGTGACCATCCGCGGCCTTGGCTATAAATACGAGAAAATAGTCGCATAGCAATTTCGAGATCCGGGCTCACACCAGCATCACCACTTAGGCGACTCGGTCGAGTCCACGCACTCACCGCATGTGGTGAAGCGGCATTTGCAATCGCTCTTGCTGATTCGCTTTTTCTATCTATTAGCCCAGATGCTGCGCGTAGCAAAGTTCTAATGTTTCTAGCGATCAGCCTCGCACCATTTGCAGTGATCGCACCATTCATTGGACCAGTAATTGACCGTGTCCCTGGTGGAAGGCGGATCACCGTACTGATGGTTAATGTTTTGCGATGCATCACCGTTGTGTTGATGGTTCCACAAATTAATTCAGTCGCACTATTTCCGCTTGCATTTATCTCACTTATACTTTCGCGAACATACGCTGTCAGCAAAACTGCACTAGTCCCGACTCTTGTTGGCAGTGATCAAGAGTTAGTTGCTGCAAATGGAAGTTTGGGATTGCTCGCCGGTCTGATTGGGTTCGGTGCCGCTGTGCCAGCTGGATTGTTACAACTAGTTGACTCACGTTTAACGCTCGTAATGTCGGCGGTGATGTTTGGTCTTGCAGGACTCGTATCTCTTCAGTTACCACGCCATATTGCGACGACACCTAAAACAATTGACGAAGCTGAAATTAGTGAGCTAAACGGCTCGGGCGTTCGTCACGCAGCATTGTCAATGATGCTTCTGCGCGGAATCGTTGGCTTCCTATTTTTTCATGTTGCGTTTTGGTTGCGTGATGAACGAGCAGGTACTGCTTGGTTTGCGCTGGCGCTCGGCTTATCGTCGCTTGCAACAATGCTCGCCAACGCACTCTCACCAATGTTGCGTCGTTTGATTTCTGAGCGAACAATGATGACAGTTTCACTAACAGTGATCAGTGTGACTGGAGTGCTCGCTGGCGTGTTCGGCGGTATTACTGCCGGAATAGTTTTGATCGCAGTTTGTAATGGAATGGGCTCAATTGGTCGTTTGGCATTTGAGTCAATCATCCAGCGTGAAGCACCAGATGCAAATCGTGCCCGAACGTTCGTTAAGTTCGAAACAATCAATCAACTTGTTTGGGTAAGTTCGGGATTAGCCGCAGTAGTTTTTACATTTTCTGGCGCAGTCGGTTTTGCAATCGTTGGTGTTGCAAGTGCAATGGGATTAATGTATTTTCTTTCAGCGAATTTTACTGATCCTAAAAGTTAATTCTCTCTAACCATAAACCCGGTGCGACAATTTCATTAGGCGTTGGCAAATTGCCGGGCTTTGTCCACAAACCTGAGAGACCATCGAAACCAGCTCGTTCAATTACTCCATTAATAAACGCATGACCCTCATCCATTTGTTTGGTGGTCAGTCGCAAGCCGAGAAGTTGTTCAACAAATTGATCTTGAGAGCGAGCCTCAACCCTGCGCCTGCGTACAGCTTCTGCGATTTGGGCGCCAGTACCGATAATTCGTTCGGCAACAGTATCGACAACATGGTCGACATAGCCCACTATCGCGCTTATCATCGTGTCAAGTTTTGGCGCAAGTAATGCTTGCTCTGGTGATCTCACGGCACCAAGCAGCAAACTTGGGTCACCAAGCAGTTTTTGCATCATTGCGGCTGGGTCGTTGTTAGTTACATCAATCTTGCTTAGTCGTTCAGCGAGAGCATTTGGGCTGGGTCTGAATCCACTTACGTGTTTTTTTACAGCGTCGGTGATTGTGGTGCGAACAATTGGATTCTGATAAATGGCGTGAAAAGTCAGTTCTTGTACAAGCAGCCACATTTGCATATCAGAGATGTTGATGCTCCAATCTTTGGCAAACTCCTCGCAGTTGCGCGCAACAAATAAAATTTGCTCATGCGGTTCGCGTGGTAACGGCAAGTCGTACTGTCCGAATGCACGCAATGCGAGTTGACCAATCATTGAGCCAACTGACATGCCAAGCATTGCTGGTGCCATCATTTTTATTAGATTGCCCATCATCGCGTTAATCTCGCCCGAGTGTTCGGTCTCACTTAATTCACCGTCTGAACCGTTTGGTTGTATAACTGTTTGTCCAGAAATAGAAGTTGCGAATTCTGTAAACAGCGGTTTGTATGCAATGAGCGTGTGGTGTACCCACATTGATCGGTTCACAACATTGATCTGCGGCACCTCTGCATTGCGGTTAGTTGCCAAACCGGTCACGTCGCGAACATGCATATCGGCAACAGCAGCGAGTTGCTGAATTGCAATACGGATGGCTGGATCAACGTTTGGTTCACTAGTTGCAGTCGAAGTTGAATTCATCGCAGTTGTCATCGCAAACTGGCGCGCCATATCCCACTGGACAGGGGCTTGACTTGACATTGCCTTTATGATTTCCGAGAAAAAAGGTATTCCCGATGGTTCCTGCTCAAATGGATCCTGAGACATGGACTGATGCTACGCAGACCGTACACTTAAAAACGATGTCGAATAAGCAAATCCTTAAAAATAACGACACCTGGCTTGAATTGACTGAGAATGTTTTGAATGTCGGCGACGTATACGACTGGTCTGTGCTTCCTTCTTGCGGAGCTGTGGTTGTTTTTTCTGGAGTCGTGCGCGATCATGCCGAAGGAAGAACAGATGTCACTTCATTGACCTATGAGGCTTACAACACCCAAGTAATTTCAAAACTTCAATTAATAGTAAATGAGATGCGTGTGCGGTGGACCGATCTCGGACGTGTCGCGTTAATTCATCGAGTCGGAAATCTCACTCTCGGTGAGTCATCAGTTTTGGTTTCAGTATCGTCGCCTCATCGTCCTGAAGCTTTTTTGGCTGCACAATTTGCAATTGACACGTTAAAAGAGTCAGTACCGATTTGGAAGCAGGAACATTGGAAACAAGGTTCTGATTGGGGCACAAATAGCAACGAGATTTCCACTCCACTAGCTAGTCGTTCAGTAGATAGTTCGGTTTGATAATGATTCTTGCGGCCTCTTCGCTTGCGGTTCTTTTTGCCGCAGTTTCAATCGTCAGTGCGTGCACGCTTGCATTCTTGGTTCTAACTCAAGAAAGAAAACCACTTTCACCACAAGGCCCCGAAGCTTTTCATCGTCATCTAAATGCGCTTTCAAGTCTCTCGCGCGACAAAGTTCGTAGGCAGTTGCGCGACGTCAATGAACGAAATGCAAGAGAGAATCAGTAATGGCCAAAGATCTTGCAATTGACCTCGGTACTGCAAACACTCTTGTTTACCGAAAAGGTGACGGAATCATAATTAATGAACCGACCGTGATTGCTGTAAATCGAAAAACTGGAGAAGTTCTGGCTCACGGTGAAGAGGCTTGGGAAATGATCGGACGAACGCCGGGAAACATCGTTGCGGTTCGCCCATTGCGTGGTGGTGCAATAACCGATTTCGACGTCACCGAAAAGATGATTCGAATGTTGTTGCAACGCGCGGGTGTTTCAAGATTCTCTCGTCCTAAAGTTTTGATTTGCGTGCCGTCAGCAATTACCGAAGTTGAGCGCCGAGCTGTCACCGACGCAACACGCAGAGCGGGCGCGGCTGATGCACAGTTGCTTGAGCAACCAATTGCTGCAGCGATTGGTGCAGATTTACCAATTGACGAACCCGTTGGAAACATGGTCATCGACATCGGAGGTGGAACAACTGAGACCGCAGTCATCAGCTTGGGAGGCATAGTTGCCCTTGAGGCAGTGCGGGTTGGAAGTTTCGATATCGATTCCGAAATTCAAGCGTATGTGCGTCGTAGCCACGGCATTGCAATTGGCGAACGCACCGCTGAGATGATAAAGAAAACAATCGGAAGTGCAATACCAATGCCAAATCTCACCGATGCAGAAGTGCGGGGGAGAGATTTAGTATCAGGATTACCCAAGACGGTTGTTTTAACAGACGCCGAAATTCGCGAAGCAATTAATCCGATTGTGACTCAGATGGTCGAATCAGTGATTCGCTGTCTCGGGAATGCTCCCCCAGAGTTAGCGCAAGATTTTCTTAAGCGAGGAATGTATTTAGTTGGTGGTGGAGCACTTCTAACTGGGATGGGAGAGCGCATCGCAATGGATACGAACGTTCCCGTCATACTTTCAAATGATGCGCT
>JBILAG010000086.1:0-8118 GCA_044354345.1 Ilumatobacteraceae bacterium
TGCATGCACCGATCCAGTCATAAGTTTCGTCGTCGAGAATTCCGTCGGCCAAAGAAACGGGCGTCGTCTCCCACGGCCACATGCACTGTGACCATCGCGAACCCGCATTGCGCGCGCCACCGGTTGTATTAGCAATTTCAAAGGCACGTGCTAGCGGTGCACAACCTTGTGTTTGCACTGCATGAACTCGTGGCTTAGTTGCACCTGCGAAAAACCCGCTCGCCGCACAAGCTACGAATGCGCCACCACCCGCTTGAACAAACATGCGGCTAATTAAAGAACCTGATAATTCTTCAGCGACAACCGCCATCTCAAAACCGATTGTTCGACCACCATCGAGACACCACGCATTTTCTGGGCCTTGAACTCCAAACGGGATACAACCTTGTTCTATGGCTTCGCGAAATCTAAAGACACATGGATCACCAGCTGGATCGGTTGTAACTCGCGGACAACGCACAACATTTGCATCTAACGAATTTAGAATTTTTATCGTTGCTTCATCTGCATTTTGTGGAACGAAAACTTGAATTGGCCAGTCGACTGCGCGAGCCAGAGTACTGGCCGCAATTGCTGCGTTACCGCAAGAAGCAATCGCCAATGCCGGTCGTTGTGTTGGCGACTTCCATGGTGCACGACCGACAAGTTCGACAGTTACGAGATGCAACAACTCAGTAAACAAATGCCTAGCTTTTTGCGAGCCAGCGACGCTATTCGTCTCGTCTTTTATCCACACGCCGCCAAGACTGTTGAACCCAAGTGCATCAGAAAGCGCGTCGTTGCGCGCGAACGGCGTCGTACGAAAACCAACACCCGCAACTTTTGCCACGGCCTGATCAAGCTCTCTAATGATTTTGGTTCGTGCTACGAGGTCAAGACCAAGAGTTAAAGCAAATGCATCCCATGCCAAGTATCTCTGAAATGCGATATACGGATTCGCGTCTCCATTGCTGCGCAGTGGTGCGATCGCATTCTCAAGTTCAAGCACATGATGTCGGTCAGAACTAGTTGACTTTGGGCAGCGCCAAGAAAACATCTCGTCGATTGAAACTTTCGTATTACATACCGAGCAACGCCAGCCAGTTACGACCGGGGTGTCTTGCATTGGATTTATTTTGCGGCAACAACCCGACGGTTGAACTCGCCAATGAGTTCGTCCCAGACGGGGAGGTACTTGCGCAAGTCACGCCAGAACGACTGCGATCGACGAGCCTCAAATACTGCGAGTGGGGTGCCTTGTTGCTCGACCCATGTGTAATAACCGAGATTAAAAATTCTTGTTCGGTCGCGTTCGGTGCAATCAATCATCGCGTCGGTACCCACAGTTGCCAAGTGTTCGGCAAATACTTCAGCAGCGTCAATTTCGCTGAACGTGTTATTAAAACGACGAGCCATAGTTTTGACTCTCTCACTTGGATACAAATCTGCACCGTCGGTGGCAATCGTGATTAGCGCATCATTTGCACCAAGTCCGAGAAGTTTTGCAGTTTTAATTGCTGCAATCACATTGCAAATCGCCGAGAAACCAAAATGCTTGAGAGTCTCAACAATTTCAACTGGCACACCTTTGCGCTCAGCTAAATATTTGCAACCGGCTTCAGTGTTAAACATCACGTCAAGTTCATCAGTGGCGCGATCTGAAACACCGACGACAACATCAGTGTTCATTACGTTATGAATCAGCGGAATATGTTTGTCACCAATACCTTGAATATTGTGCTCGCCAAAACCGTTTTCTAGCATCGTCGGGCACTCAAGTGCTTCGACCGCGACAATTTTTGTACCGTAGTCGTCTTTAAGTCTGTCGCCTGCACCAATCGTGCCCGCCGAGCCGGTTGCCGAAGTAAACGCGACGAGTCGTAATTTGCCGTTGCGTTGTTTGTTGACATGTTCAAACACGCTTGACAACGCGCGACCGGTCACTTCGTAATGCCCCGCATAATTTCCAAATTCACAAAACTGATTGAAGATGAAATTTTTTGGGTCTTTTTCCATCTCGTTGCAGGCGTCATAAATTTCTTTGACGTTACTTTCGGTGCCCGGCGTGCGAATAACATCACTCGGGTCACTCACCCATTTATCAAGCCAATCGAAACGCTCTTGTGACATACCGGCAGGCAATACTGCGACACCACGCGAACCCATAATTCGACTAATCGCAACTCCACCTCGTGCATAGTTGCCGGTCGATGGCCAAACCGCACGATGTCGACTCGGGTCAAACTGACCGGTAATAACACGTGGGGCCAAGCAAGAATATGCAGCCAAAACTTTATGTGCCGTAATCATCGGAAACCGATCACCGAACATCACAATGATCGGACTTTCAATGCCAGTCAATGAAGTTGGCAAGACAACATGGTCAGGAACATTAACGCGATCGCCTTGCATGTTGTTATACCAATGAACTCGAAATAAGTTTCGAGCATCGGGTGCGTTCTTATCAACACCCTTTGCATAATTTGCGTCAATAAGCGAAGGGTCTGCAAGTTGGGCAAAAGTTGGCAACAAAACATTATTTTTGGCGCAAAGTGCGATGCTGTTGTCTAGGGCTTGCTTGTCGACAATCGCGTCCGCCAAGCCAAGTTGGCCTGCCAATGCCGACGCGTCTAAAACACCGTTAGATCCATGAGAGGCGGTATTTGTTGAAGTCAAGGTTTACATTATGTCAAAGATTGCTCGCGAACCACTACTCTTACTGCGCAAGGCCGACGTAGCCCAATGGCAGAGGCACGGCGCTTAGGACGCCGCCAGTGCGAGTTCGAGTCTCGCCGTCGGCACAAATATGAACCCGAGCAAAACTGTCGAACTAGCTACGCCAGCACTGATAATTGACGTTGACGCACTTGAAAAAAATTTATCTTTAATGGCAGTTCGTCACCCTGGTTCAAAATTGCGACCACACACGAAAGCGCATAAGTGCACAGAGATTGCGCGTCTGCAATTAAGTCACAGTCATACAAGTTTCACTTGCGCCACACCACGCGAAATTATTGGCATGGCTGCAGCTGGCATTGGCTCAGATTTTTTGCTTGCCAATGAAGTTCTCAATACCGATCGACTGAGTGCACTCGCAAAAGTTTCAGAAAATGTACGAGTAACTATTGCTGTTGATTCAATCGAAACGATTAATGCTGCAGTACGCGCTGGTTTGCATGATGTGTTGATTGATGTGAATGTTGGATTGCCGCGTTGTGGTGTCGCGCCAGAACTTGCTGGCCAACTTGCCGACACTGCGCGAAAAACCGGCATGACAGTTCGTGGCGTCATGGGATACGAAGGCCATTTGATGATGGTCGGCGGTGACGAAAAACGAAAAACGCGTGTTGCTGAGTCGATGAAGTTGCTTGCACGCGCTGCACAAGATGTTGGTGGCGAAATTGTTTCTGCCGGCGGAACTGGAACTTGGGATATGCACGACGAAACAGGCATCAACGAATTGCAAGCTGGCTCATATGCGTTGATGGATACGCACTATGCGCAACTTAAGATTCCATTCGTTCAGGCTTGTTTCTTACTTGGCACAGTAATCTCGCGCAGTAAAGACTGGCTGGTGATTGATGTCGGTCTTAAATCTTTAGCAACAGATCATGGCAACCCATCAGTCGACGGCTACGACGTTTTGTTTTGTTCCGATGAACACACCACACTAGTTTTGAAAAAAGATTCGGCAATCGGGCTTGCAAATATCGGTGAAAAACTTTTAGTGAGACCATCGCACATAGACCCAACTATGGCGATGCATTCTGTGGCTTGGGTAACGCGGGCTGATGAAGTTTTAGAGTGCTGGCAAATTGATCTACGCGGTTGGTAGATCTTCAAGACTTTTTGCAAGCGCCCTAAAAGCTAGACCACGATGAGAAAGCAAATGCTTTTCTTCAATACTCATTTCGGCGAAAGTTCGCCCATCGCCAAGACTCGGTATGAATATTGCGTCGTATCCAAACCCGCGCTCACCGCGTTGAGAAGTTGCAATTGAACCTTCGCAAACACCTTGAGCAATAATTTCTCGACCATCTCCAAAAAGTAAGAGAGCTACGGTCCTAAATCTGGCAGTGCGAGGTTTACTTAAAAGTTCACTCAGCATCTTCGCACGATTTTCGGCGTCGGTTGCATTAGCCCCAGCGAATCGTGCAGTTAATACTCCAGGTGCGCCGTCTAAAGCATCAACTTCAAGCCCTGTATCGTCTGCAAGCGCAGGCAACCCAGTCGCAAGACAAACAGCTGCAGCCTTGAGTCGGGCATTACCAACAAGCGTTGACTCTGTCTCTAGGGTTTCAATTAAGTCAGACGGCCTAGCGATCAGCTCGATCACACCACCCATTAGATCAAAAATTTCGGCTACCTTATGCGGGTTCGCAGATGCGCAAGCGACGCGCAACATTTTATTTTTGTTGCGGTCTTGGCGTTGGCGCGACTTTAAGAATTTGTGTTTGCAACGCGAATACTTCGCGCAGTCCATTTGTTGCCAACGACAAAAGATCTGTTAATTGCGTTTGGCTAAATGCTGCGCCTTCGGCAGTGCCCTGTACTTCAACAAATTTTGCCTCGCCACCAGCATGACTTTGCAACATCACGACATTCATATCAACTTCAGCAGAACTATCTTCAACATAAGGTAGATCTAAAACCGGCTGACCATTGTGAATACCAACACTGACTGCAGCACACAGTGAATGCAACGGATGTGTCTTGATCAGACCGTTTTGCATCACACGAGTCAATGCATCATGCAATGCAATATAAGCACCACAAATGCTCGCAGTGCGGGTGCCGCCATCGGCTTGCAGCACATCGCAGTCGACAATCACTTGACGCTCGCCAAGCAGAGTCATGTCACAACATGAACGAAGAGCGCGACCAATGAGTCGTTGAATCTCTATCGTGCGTCCACCTTGTTTACCCTTGGCAGCCTCACGATCATTACGGTCAGGTGTCGAACCAGGCAACATTGAATATTCTGCAGTGACCCAACCTTTATTTTTGCCTTTCATCCATCGCGGTACATCCTCATCTATTGACGCGGTGCATAACACCCGAGTCTTACCAAACGAAACAAGTACCGATCCTGCGGCCATCTCGGTAAAGTCGCGCTCGAATCTCAGATTTCGAAGTTCATTGTGTTGTCGTCCGTCTGGTCGTGTCATGCTCTCTCCACTTTTTGTTTCGTTGCTAGTTGATTTTTGTTAGTTACTTCGGCCATTGTCTCGCTACCGATAACTCTGGCCCTAAGAAACGACGGCCGAGTTCGGCAAAATGCAAAATATCGCCCGAAGAATAAAACTCGTGCGAGCCCCACTCTCTTGACACGCCTACCTTAATGTTACGAGCAATTTTGTTTTGCGCCAGCGCTTCACGAACCACCGACGCAGTCGCATCGGCGCTATTGATTAATTTCACGCCTGACCCCATTACTTGCCCGATCACTTCACTCAGATATGGATAATGCGTGCAACCCAATAACAAAGAATCGACACCTGCTTTTCGTATTGGCGCAAGCAACTTCTCGGCCAACTCTGTAACGGCTTTGCCAGTAGTTTCATCGCGCTCAACAAACTCAACAAAACCAGGGCATGCAGTTGCTGTTAGTAAAACTTTGCGATTTATCTCATTTGATGCACTAGTAACTGCATTTTCATATGCACCCGACGCAATAGTTCCAACTGTGCCGATAACGGCCACGCAGTTGTTTTTTGTCGCATGAACAAGTGCTTGTGCGCCCGGCTCGACAACACCGATCACGGGCACAGAAAGCGAACTTTGCAATTCAAGCAACGCAACTGATGCAGCTGTGTTGCACGCGACGACAATCATTTTGACATTGAAGTCGCGCACCAAACTGTTTGCGATTTCAAGTGCAAAGTTACGAACATCACCGGCAGATTTATTGCCATACGGATAACGTCCCGTGTCGCCGATATACACGAGGTTCTCATTTGGCATCATGTCAATCAATGCACGAGCGACTGTCAGACCTCCAAAACCAGAATCAAACATCCCGATTGGGCGATCAACCTGCACATTCATCTCAGACAACGCTACGCCGTAATCAACATTGAAATCTGTCAACTCGCATCAGCCAATGCACCACACGAATAAATGCTTTATAGTCGCTGTGTGATTCTCGCTGCCGTCCTTGCTCTTTTGGCAGCAGTGTTACACGCAACATGGAACATCGTCGTCAAACAAACCGGCGACCGATTTCTCGCACTTTGGTGCCAATTTGTTTTTGCGGGTTCACTCGCATTAGTCGGACTAATTGGGTTGACAATTATTAATGGTCAGCCAAATATTGCCTGGTGGTGGTCAATTTGCAGCGGCTGCGGACACTTGCCTTATGTTTTGTTGCTTGCTAGGGCCTACGACAAAAACGATTTCTCACTGACATATCCGATTGCTCGCGGCGCTGGTGCACTCAGCTCGGCTGTCTTAGGGTTGATTTTCTTGGGCGACGATCTCTCAATTCTGAGTATGGGCGGCATCGCAATAGTTATTTTTGGACTTTGGGTTCTTGTTTTAGGTCAGCCAATGAACAATATTTTTCCCACTCTCGGCGTGGCGGCAACGATCGGCATCTATTCGGTTGTCGATGCACACGGTGCGCGCAACTCAGATGCGATTGCATTCGCATTGAGTGTTTTCGTCAGCGGCGCAATAACTATCTCAATTTGGGCGTTGATTACGCGTGCGAAAGAACTTAAAACATTTTTCGTAGCACAATGGAGACCAGCAGCCTTCGGTGGGACAATGTCAATCATTGGCTATTCAATGGTCGTCTACGCCTTCACGCTTGCACCAGTTGGCTACGTCGCCACAATGCGCGAATCGAGCGTGGTTATTGCTGCACTAGCCGGATGGAAATATCTTAAAGAAGACGATCACAAACGCCGACTCACGTCAGCAACAGTCGTCGTGTTGGGTCTTGTCGTGCTTGTTGCCGGCAGGTAATTTCGAACTTTTCTGATACCTAGCGTTTATTTGACTAGCTCAAAAACTCTCGAACCCATTTTATTAAGAGCACTTGTTTGTGAATCGCTGCCGCAACCTAAAGCACCAAACAGCGTCTTTGTACGCATGAATGTAATAATCAAGTTCTGAGTTGGAAACCCCATCGCCGACTGACCACAGGCTCCCACTGCTTCAAACATATCTAGCGGTGCACTCTGATGACGTGGCCCGATTCTAGTTTGAGCATTTGCCGACGTCGATTTAGTTGTGCCTGCACGATTTAGCCACCACAAAAGTCCGTAGTTTTGGTTGAGCGTACTTGACGAAGTTCGAGCATCATTTACAAACTCTGCCGACAAAATTTCTTTGTTATTCCACCTGCCATTCTGCAAATACAACTGGACGAGTTTCGCTAGATCTCGACACGAAGTTTCCCAGAATGCGAACATGAACATATTTGACCCGCCGTCTTCGGAAAATTTTGATTTCATCCCGAGTGGAGTAAGCAAATTCTTTTTTGCAAATGATTTGACCGAGCCACCAACTGCTCTTTCAAGCACCGTCTCGAGAACTTGCAAAGTCGTGTTCGTATAACGCCAATCTGTACCCGGTGTTGTTTCTTGGCCAATATTTATTGCAATTAACTCATTATCTGCCAGAGGATTGCCGTTAAAAACTTCTCGACGTCCAGAAGTCATTGACAATAACTGTCGAATTGTTACTGATTCGCTGGCAGTTCCCTTCCATTCTTTTATGAAATCAGAAGCTTTTTGATTGATGTTCAATTTTTTTTGAGTTTGCGCAATCCCTATCAATGTTGCTGTTACTGACTTCATTGTTGAGAAACCCTCAGACAGAGTCTGCGGAGTTCTGTCACCCCAATACCACTCTCCGACAATTGTTTTGCCTTCTTGCACGACCATGCATGATGCCGACTGTGCGCCAACTTCGGCTGCCAATGCTGCATACTTCGCATTAGCCCCAACTGATTGACGCGGCGTGTCTGAAGTCGAGTTGCTCGCAGTTAACGGAAAATTCGAATAGCCAATGAAAACTACGACGACAAGCGCAACGACTCTGAATCCGTAACGAAACATAATCAAGACTAAACCATTATTTGAACTGACACATGAACCAGCACATGAACGTGAAAACTATTTAGAAATAGAT
>JBILAG010000087.1:0-8072 GCA_044354345.1 Ilumatobacteraceae bacterium
TTCTGCGGTGCCTTTGCCGTCAATTGTGCGGTTCATAGTCATTTCAAACAGAATCGCGCCAAGAATTCGCGAGCCAGTGAACGCCGGACTCTTGATAATTCTTGTTCGCATTGCGTGAACAAGATCAAACATCTCAGCGTCGTTTTTATACTCTGATTCTTCGACGCCATAAAGTTTGAGTGCCTTCGGCGTACTGCCGCCACTTTGATCTAGGGCGGCGATGAAGCCTTTGTCAGCCTTAGCTTTTTGAAGTTGTTCTGGATTAATGCCTGCGCTCATGCGTGTTGTCCTTTGTGCGATTGACTAAATAATAACGCAGTTCAGGTAGACGAGATAAATCTATAAATCGATAAATCAGTAGACCTATAAATCAGTAGACCTATAGATGTGGATTAACCAGCACACGCCCGCGCATGTTTCCAGCAAGAATCTTGTCAAGTTGGGCACTCAAGTCACTTAAGCCGATGATCTCGACGCTCTGTGTTTCGAGCCATGATGGTTTCAAATCTGTGGCGATTCGTTGCCACATTGCTTTACGCGGATCGATCGGTGTTTGCACGCTGTCAATGCCGAGCAAGTTGACGCCACGCAAAATAAATGGCAATACAGATGTTGGCAGATTTGTGCCACCGGTGAGTCCGCTCGCGGCAACGCTGCATCCATATCTTAAAGTCCGCAAAATGTAGGCGAGTGTTGCACCGCCAACACAGTCGATCGCACCGGCCCATCGCTCGCGTTCAAGTGGTTTGGCAGACTCGGCTGAAGTTTCTGCGCGGTCAATAATTTCGCTGGCGCCGATTTGTTTAAGCCATTCGGCAGTTTCTGGTTTGCCCGTGCTGGCGACAACTTCGTAGCCGCGCAATGCGAGCATGCCGACGGCGACTGAACCCACGCCGCCAGTGGCACCAGTTACGAGAACTGGCCCCGTGCCTGTTTTGAGGCCGGCTTTTTCAAGTGCATCAACTGACAGTGCGGCGGTGTAACCCGCAGTGCCGATCATCATTGCAGTGCGTGCGTTGAGACCTTTTGGCATCGGCACGAGCCAAGCCGATTGCACTCGTGCGTATTGCGAAAACCCGCCGTGATGTGCAACACCAATGTCGTATCCATGGGCGATCACATAGTCGCCGACTTTGAAATTTGGGTTCGACGACTCAACGATTTTGCCGGCCAAGTCAACACCACCAATGAGAGGATCAATGCGCGCGATGCGACCTGACTCGGTGCTGGCGAGCCCGTCTTTGAAGTTGATGCCCGAGAATTCGACTTGAATAAGTACATCGCCGTCGCCGAGTTGATCAATTGGCATGTCGACAATTTTGCGTGCCCAGCCCGATTCGGTTTTGCCGACAGTGAAAGCGCGAGTCGTATTAGGTGTGTTCATCTGATTTTCTCTTTTCCGTTTAGTGCTAGTTATTGATTAATAGTTAATAGTTTATGGATTTCGGGTTTGCAGTCTTGGCTAAGCGTCAATGTTGAGTTCGTATATGACCACACTTCATCATGCACTTCGAATAATTCGTTAATTGCTTTTGTTGGGTTGGCCAGTTTGTTGAGGTCGGCGATTTTGTAGACGCAAACATTGAAAGCCGCTTGTGCGCCGGCCGCAGATACGGCTCGGTTAACGACATCTGCCCACTTATTTTCAAACCTGAGCACAGCATGTGGGTTGTCAAACTCGGTCATTACTTCAGAAGTCTCGCTGAATATCAAACCCAGAGTTTGGTTGGCGATTTTGCTGCGCAACTTTTGTAGTTCACTGTTTAATGCGTATCTGATGTCTGCTGGTTTATAGAGTCGCGATTTTGTTTGACGCAGGTCAATGTCGCCTGACTTCTCGGCACAAAGCCAGGTTTGTGGTTGGTTTATCGATGCTTGTTCGACAATCTCTAGTGGAGTAGTCGCCGAGTGGTCAACGATCAACAACACATGGCGACTTGAAATCTGCATTGCTTGGTTGAACAGAGTATTGGCATCGATGTTTAGCGCAAAAGCCAACTGAGCGATGACATCGACCGTTGGTGTCGGCGTCTTTTTGGTTTTAGAATTCGTGTTGCGAGCACGTTCGAGCGCGACGACGTATGGCTGCGAAATTTTCGCGCGTTGGGCGAGTTCGCGTGTTGACCAGCCGAGTTGTTGACGTTTTGCATTTAGCAGCGTGGCAAAACCAGCTGAGTTGAACTGCAGTAATGAATTATTTGGCTCGGGCTTGCTTTTACTCATTGCTGATAACTATAGTAATCACTTGTTATGCCAAGCAAATTAGTCGCCAATTCGCCATGGCCGATATTCATGTTGTCGGTGGCGAGTGGTTGGTTTTTGCTATTACGGCACCACGTTTCAACAAGTAGCGCCGTGCATTCGCATGCATCATCGCATGCATCATTAAACGTGTTTTTGATGTGGATGTTAATGACACTGGTAATGATGTCGACGACGGCAGTGCCCGTATTGTTGTCGTTACGCAGCGTTACGAGTAATGCATCGCAGCAAATTTGGTGGGCTTTCGTGTTTGGTTATGCGCTTATTTGGATCGGCTTTGCACTTGCTGCATCTTCGTTGCAGTTGGCGATTGCTGAACTGAATTTATTTGACTCGCAAAATGGTTTAAATAAAATTTTGAGTGGTGGTTTGTTGATCACTGCTGGTTTGTACCAGTTTTCATCGCTCAAGCAGAAGTGCCAATCAGAGTGTGTTGCACCGATGCAGTTTTTTATTCGCTACTGGTGTGACGGCGTGAGTGGAAGTTTTAAGATGGGTTTGCGTCACGGTGTAACTTGTGTTGGTTGTTGTTGGGCGTTAATGCTTTTGGCTTTTGTTGGCGGTCTGACAAACATTTGGTTCATGGTGCTCAGCGCCACTGTTATGGCGATCGAGAAGTTCCCCGTGATTGGCCGACGAATTACGTTGCCACTTGGAGTATTAATAATTGTTTGGGGAGTCGCCGTATTGGCGAGTTTATTCACGAAATAACAAACACGAAAGGCATGAAAAAGTGAACACAAAAATTGAACAGAAAAATGCAGAGACTTGGTCAATCGAGGGTGAGTTGATTCTTAATTGCAACTGCACGGTATTTTGCCCGTGTGTTGTCTCGCTGGGTGCACATCCGCCAACCGAGGGTTACTGTCAGGCGTGGTTAGGCGTGCGAATTGATAAAGGCAAATCTGGTCTGACATTTTTGTCGGGTTTGAATGTGGCGATGCTGCTTGATATTCCCGGCAAAATGGAGCGTGGCAACTGGACCACTGCACTATGGATAGACGACCGCGCCACCGATGAACAGTTTGAAAAACTTGAAAAGATTTTCACCGGTGCAAGTCGTGGTACGACGGGTTTGTTCAAAATGCTCGTTGGAAAATATCTTGGTGCCGAGCGTGCACCGATAAGTTTCGTTACCGAGGGTCAAAAACGCACGTTGAGTGTTGGTAAATTTATTCAAGGTTCAGTTGAGCCGATAACTGGTTCGCGCGAGGGCGAAGAAGTCACAGTTGTAAATACTCAATATTGGATGGGTTCAGAGGTCGTCGTGGCCAAAGCATCGCAAGGTCGAGTGCGAGCGTTCGGTCATGTCTGGAACTTTGAAGGTCGTAGCGCCGAAATTTGCAACATTAAATGGGTCGGCCCATAAATATGAATTACACACCGACAATTCAGCCACCAAAGAACTCTCCACAGTTAGCGATCACGCGGCGTACTCGCTCTACGCCGTTTTCGAGTCGGATCGAAGAGTTCGGGGTTGAGGCATACACGATCTATAACCACATGTTGCTGCCGACTCGCATTCGTGGTGTTGAAGAAGATTATTTTCATTTGCGCAACAACGTTCAACTGTGGGATGTTTCGTGTCAGCGCCAAGTTGAATTAGTCGGACCCGATGCGGCACGTTTGGCGCAGCTACTAACCGTTCGCGATTTACGCAAACTTGAAATTGGTAAGTGTGCACTCGCACCAGTTTGTGACTGGGATGGGTTTTTGTTAAACGACCCTGTGGCGATCCGCGTGGCCGAAGATCGTTTTTGGTTTTCAATTTCTGATCTAGACATTTTGTTATGGGCGCAAGGTATCGCGCTCGGTATGAAACTTGATGTGAAAATTTTTGAGCCAGACATTTGGCCACTTGCGGTTCAAGGTCCGAAAGCTGAAGATGTTGTCGTTGCTGTGTTTGGTGAGGCTGTACGCAAAACGAAATTCTTTAGGTTTGACAACCTTGAGTTCATGGGTCATAAGTTTTTGGTTGCTCGCAGCGGTTGGAGTGCTCAAGGTGGCTTTGAGATTTATGTTGACGATGCCGTCATTGGCGTGCAACTTTATGACGCGTTGGCCGAGGCGGGTAAACAATTTGATATTGGTCCGGGTTGCCCTAATTTAATTGAGCGAATTGAAGCAGGTCTAATGACGTACGGCTCAGATATCACGCGTTCTGACACGCCACTAGAAGCTGCAATGGAGCAGTATGTTTCGCTTGATGCCGAGATTGATGCGATTGGACTTGATGCAATTCGTGCAGTCGCCAAGCGCGGCATCGACCGTCGTGTTTGTGGATTGACAATTGACGGACCAAAAGTTCCAGCCAATAGAAACCCGTGGCCTGTAAAAGTTGGTGGCAAACAAATTGGTTCTGTGACTTCGGCAGTTTGGTCGCCAAGACTTGAGACGAATGTTTCGCTAGGGCAACTCGCGATTGACTACACACCTGTTGGCACAAAAGTTTTGGTGCAAACGCCAGCAGGCGAGTTCAGTGCTCAAGTTTCACCTGTGCCATTTGATGGCGCAACTAAAAAATAAAACTATGTTCGTCGAGAGTCGCGGGCTGCTGGCATCCAGTTTTCGCCAGCAGTTTTATCAATTCGCGAAAGCAAAGTTTTACTGTGCGGCATCACGAAGTCGCAGAATTTTTGAGTTTCTTCTTCACCCAGGTTTCGCCACGCACGCTCAGCTAATTTATTAGTTAAGTCTTCAAGTTGTTGGCGAAACTCTAAGCCCGAACTATTTATTCTTCTGTCTGTGACAAAGCCGCGCTGATCAAGCGAAGACCAGGCGTCGTTAAGTTGCGCATCGTTGGCCCCGCGACTTCGTGGAATCCAGTCGCCGGGATATCCCAAAAAAGCATCGTGCAACAAACCTGCATGAACTCCGCTGATGTCGTGTGCTGCAAGAATCGCCCAGTGTGTGTCGCCGCGCCACTCACGAATGCAATTAATTGCTAACCATGCCGACAACGCTGGTTGATTTTCGCATCGCGGCCAACCAAGATGCGCTGCGTAAAGCGCTCGTCCTGAAATCGGCAAAGATTCTGCAGCCTGCCAAAGGTCACCAGACATTTCTCCGAGGTCGCCAACAATTTCTGGAACAAATTCGTTTAAGCCCTGCACAACTGCTTCGTTGCGCACACGGTAAGCATCTTCAAATGTTGTCTTATCACGAGCAAGTTTCAGTGCAAGTCGAATAAAGTCGGCATGAATTGAGTAGCACGCAGCGATTACAACTTCGTCGCCAGCACTTGCAAGAGGTGCGCATCGCGACGCAATGTAATAACCAAGTCCGTTCTCAATCCCGAGTGCTGTGTATCGCGCTATTGCATTTGGATCCCAATAAATCCAGCCCACTAATCGGTGCGATGCCAGCGACGCCTGTGCGCTCAGCATTTGCCACTGCGTTGCTTTACTAGGGCTTGCGCCCGGCGGCGGTGTATTTGAAGAACTAGTCATATTTGTCACTTTGGTCAACCAACTTTAATGTTTGTGTGTGATGCATCTGTCGTCAGAATACAGTTGTTTCGGTAATGAGCACTAAACCTATTCGAGTCGGGTTGCTGGCCTATGGGGCGATTGGCTTTGAGCACAATTTGGCTGTTCAAAATACGAATGGATTAGTACTTAGTGCCGTGTGTGACACGAAGCCCGAGCGAATTGCCGCGGCTCGCGAACTGGCACCAGATTTTGTTGGCTTCAGCGATGCAACTGAAATGCTCGATTCAGGATTGCTTGACTTGGTAGTAATTTCTACGCCACCGAATAGTCACTTTTTTTGGGCCAAAGAATCACTACAGCGAGGCATTCATGTTGTGCTCGAAAAGCCGATGGCGCTAACCGCAGACGAATGTGATGAATTAATTGAATTAGCGAATCTTAAAAATTTGTTACTTGTTGTTTATCAAAATCGTCGGTTTGATGCAGATTTTGTGACGATGCGTTCGCTGATTTCATCTGGCGCAATCGGTGAGGTTTATCAACTTGATACTTTCGTCGGGGGATACTCACGCCCCTGTGATTATTGGCATTCTGACGCCGTTGTTTCTGGCGGCGCGATTTTTGACTGGGGCAGTCACTTCATTGATCAAATTTTAAATCTAATTAGTGATGATGTCGCTCATGTCAGTGGGCAAAATCACAAACGAGTTTGGACACACGCAACAAACGCAGATCATGCTCAAGTGACGGTTACCTTTGCAACTGGTAAACAGGCAACTTTCGTTTACTCAGATCTCGCGGCGGCACGAAAGCCAAAGTTCTATGTTCTTGGCACCCTCGGTGCAATTGTTGCTGATTGGAACCCTGTCGCCGAACCAGCAGTCGCAGATCTTCCGGCTATTTTGACATTGCATAGCCAAGATTCAACTTCGAAAATTGTTGAATTAGAAAAACTTGATGAATATCAATTTCACAAATCAATAGTTGATTATCTAACAACTGGTGCGCCGATGTCGGTTACTGCTTTGCAGTCGCGCAATGTTGTTGCAATTATGCAAGCAGCAGAAGAGTCGGCGCGCAACAATGCGATACCGGTATCGCCGAGTCTTCGTCAAGTTTCTGGTGCCAATTCAGGTGCTAGTTCCGTTGCTAGTTCGGCTAGCGAAGTTTTGTGATGACGGTCAAATGGGGTTTTCTCGGCGCAGGGTGGATTGCAAATAGAGCTACAGCGCCAGCCGTTCGCGCCGCCAATAATGCGCAACTTTTTGGTGTAGCAAGTCGTGATACAGCCCGCTCAGCAAAGTTCGAACCACAAAATGTTTATGACTCTTATCAACAGTTGTTAGATGATCCAAAAATTGACGTGGTTTACATCAGCCTTGCAAATCATCAGCATCTTGAGTGGGTGACACGATCTTTAGAAGCTGGCAAACATGTGCTGTGTGAGAAGCCACTCGGTTTGAACGCAATTGAAGTTCAGAAAATGATTGATTGCGCGCAACGTTGTAATCGATTGTTGGTTGAAGCAGTATGGACTCGTTGGCACCCGCGATTTAAACGAATCGCAGAGGTAGTTGCATCTGGTGAAATTGGTGAACTATCGACTATTGAGTCACAGTTCACTTTCAAATCAGAGATGACCGAAAACTACCGCCTTGACCCTGCGTCAGGTGGCGGAGCGTTACTAGACATTGGTTGCTATCAAATAAATGCATGGGTCGCGTTAACAAACGGTGCTAAAGATCTGAAAATCAATACTGTCGAGAGAAAACTTGGCCCAACTAAAATTGACTTAACGACTGAAGTTTATGCAACAATTAACAACTCTATAAAAGCACATTTGATAAGTTCATTTGATTTTGATGCGCCGCAGAAACTAAAAATTGACGGACGTTCTGGCAGCGTCGCCACCGAAAGCGGTGAATCTTTTTCAACGTGGCGCGAACCAAGTTCGTTGCGAGTTAACGATCGAATCGAGCAGTTTTATTCTGTTGATGCTTTTGTTGAGATGATTCAACAAGTCAGCGAACAAGTTGCGAACAACTCAGGGTGGGTGATGCCAACCACAGATTCGTTGCGAGTTGCTCAGATTGTCGATCAAATTATTGCCAACTAGAATATCAAATCATGAAAATTAAATTTCTTTTCGCACTATTGGTGGCAACAACAGGGTGTGCAAGCACCGAGAAATCATCAACCAGTCAAAGTGTTGGTTGTGGCTTTGGCGAAATAATTCGTGGCAGGCCGTTAAGTATTGCTACAACTGTTGCTCCGATCACGAGCATTGTGGCAAACATTGCGGGTGGCACCGGCTCGGTGGTTACAGGGGTTGTCCCAGAAGGCACCAACTCGCATACTTTTGAACCTAAGCCAAGTGAT
>JBILAG010000088.1:0-8008 GCA_044354345.1 Ilumatobacteraceae bacterium
GCCAATGAAAACTACGACGACAAGCGCAACGACTCTGAATCCGTAACGAAACATAATCAAGACTAAACCATTATTTGAACTGACACATGAACCAGCACATGAACGTGAAAACTATTTAGAAATAGATGATTTTTTCGGCTGCTGCTTCGGCGACATCTAAGTCATCGGTGTAGGCACCAGTTGAGAGATACTTCCATCCGCCGTCGCAAACGATGAACACAATAACTGCCTGGCCATTTTCAGCTACGTCAACTTCACTTGCTACTTTTAATGCGCCAGCCAAAGATGCACCGGAAGATATTCCAGCGAAGATTCCACATTCGCGTACAAGGCGTCGAGTGCACTCGATACTTTCTCGCGGTCGCACAACGCGTTTTCGGTCAAGAATATTTCTGCCATGCCACTTTTCAAATACAGGGGGGATGTATCCGTCGTCTAAGTTTCGCAAACCCTCGACCCGCTCACCGATTGGCGGTTCAACAGCAATAATTTTTACATCTTTATTTTTTTCTTTCAAATACTTGCCCACACCCATCAGCGTGCCTGTTGTGCCAAGTCCTGCGACAAAGTGCGTCACCTCGGGGCAATCACGCCAAATTTCTGGGCCAGTTGTTTCGTAATGCGCGATCGGGTTTGACTCGTTTTCATATTGGTGCAAAAAACACCAATCTGGATTTTGTAAAGCCATCGCTTCGGCACGTTTCACTGCGCCATTCGAACCTTCAGCACCTGGAGTGACAATTATTTCTGCACCAAAAACTGCAAGCATTTGTCGACGCTCAATAGAAACATTATCTGGCATCAAAATCGTGATTGGATAACCCTTGATCTGCGCAATTGCCGCTAAAGCAATACCAGTGTTACCAGACGATGGCTCCATAATTCTTTGACCCGGTAAAAGTTTGCCGTTTTTCTCGGCTCGCTCGATCATCGATTTGGCGATGCGATCTTTAACCGAACCAAACGGGTTTTGATTCTCAAGTTTGGCCAACAACCGCACACGAGGATTTGGAGACAAATTAGAAACATCAACGAGCGGAGTATTGCCGATTAAGTCGAGCACATTTTCGTTAACTAGCATTTCTTAAAGATACCTGACTAATTCGGTCGGATTTATCATTGTGACGTCAGACCGCGCATGCGACCAGGCTGAACGATCTTTCTATGCCGAAATAATTTGACTTTCTGAAATTTCGCCATCAATTATTCGATAACTGCGAGTTTCTGGCTCAGCACGTTTTAATCCAATGATCACATAGTGCCAAGAAGGATCCGGTGCTTGCGCCACATCGGTCGGGCTCGGATACGGCTCGGTGTGAGTGTGACTGTGCACTACCCCAATGATTGCGAGACCACGTTCTTCGGCGTTGCGCTCAATACGCAAATGATCTCTTGGATCAACCGTATAAATGATTTTGCTTTCAGCCGTGTTGCGACATGGGTGAAACTCTTGCGCAACGTCACTACCAAACTCGCCCACCAAAAAACCACAACACTCAAGTGGCGTCTCAATCATCGCTAATGCTGCGATTTGCCCAAGCACAGATGACGGGATGACGATTTGTGCTCGTTGGTTTAAGTTCGACATTGCCTCAAAATGCTACAGGTACGCTTTAATAACGATATGAAACTTGCGCTTTGAAACTAACGCTGTGAAAAAAGACTCTCCTGAGATAATCGCGAGCAACCGCAAAGCCCGGCATAACTACACGATCATTGATGTAATCGAAGCTGGAATTGTCTTGCATGGCAGCGAAGTCAAAAGTTTACGCGAAGGGCAAGTGCAGATTGCCGAGGCTTATGCCCATGTGATCCGCGGTGAAATGTGGCTAGAAGGTGTGCATGTCGCTGTATATAGATTCAGCCATGGCGTCGGGTCTCATGAGCCGATGCGATCACGCAAACTTTTATTGCACCGCGAACAAATTCGCCGACTACAAGAGCGGATGGCCAAAGAACGCCTGACACTCGTGCCGTTATCCATGTTGTTGAAAAATGGTCGAGTCAAGGTCGAACTTGCACTCGCAAAAGGTCGCCAAAAGGAAGACCGACGTCAAGCAATCGCAGAAAAAGAATCAAAACTCGAGATGCGTCGCGAGGCCGGTCGCCAACGCAAAGGCACTAGCACTCAGCCAGGTGGCCGTTCGTCGCGTCGCGACGACGACTGAGTAAATTACTTACCTAGGCGCGTGAACAAACTTCTGATTCGAGAACTATTTGCCTTGTGCTACTAGCAGTGGTTCTAAAACTGCGAACATCTCTTCAGCTATTTTCTTGTTGCCAATTTCGTCAAGATGTACCCAATCAAAAAATGGTATGTCTTCAAGAGAGTTTAGACTTTCGCTAAAGTCAATGATTCCAGAATTTTGAGACGCAATACTTTTGAATAATTCTTGAATTAATCGCATATTCGAAAATCTCTTATCTTCAGATCTACTTTCACTTAATTTCTTATAGGTAAGCCAATTGGGTTGTAAAATGTGAACAAATTCAGCGCCTGTCTTTAGAACGAGTTCGCGGGAAAGTCCTTCATATTTCAGCCAATTGTCATCAATGTATTGACTTGCACCCGAATCAAGATATTCGTTTGAAACACCAATATTGTCAACGTATCCAGAGAGTGAAATGTGTTTAAAAAACGAGGATCGCTTTTCTACGGCAAATGAGAAATCATTTAGTTGTCGCCATGGAGCCTGATTCTTACGTCTATTCAAACCCTCTTCAAAGACTCTAATTAGATCATTGACCCCATCATAAAAAACGACAATATCGCCCGGCCCAAGATCAGTAACTGTTTTCAATATGTTGAATTGATTTTCTATCCTGAGTCCTGGTATGCCGTAATTTAAAACATCAAAATCAAAACCATTTTCAAGAATTAATTTTTGAAGCTGACTTGGACTAGTCAATAGATCTGGAACTTCGGCACAAAAAACTGTGGAGCCACCAAAAACTAAAACTCTTTGTTTCCGCAGGCCATTTGAACCAACTGTGACTCGTCGACCATCTTTGATTTTGATGAAGGAGCCTCCAAAATCGCCAATCGTGATTAAATCACCTGAAGATTTAATTAATTCTCCGTTAGCGAAATTGTATTCATCAAGCGGGCTATACGAATTATTTGCTTTACTCAAAGTATTCGCATCTTGGTAATACTTCTTTGATTGCCATTCAACAAACTCTGGATTTAGTTTTCGTACAACCTCGGTATTTTCAGTAACGCGAAGAAATACCTCTATTGTGGAAAATAACATCGCGAAAATTATCAAATTTGTTCCAATGATTCGCAATCGCCTAAATTTTGACTGCTGCTGCAATACTGCAAAACAAATCAAGAAAATCCACCCAACCCAGAACAAGGCGCTTGGCTCAAAATTCGTCGTTGGTAATAAACAAAGAGAAACTACAAATGCCTTGGCATACCATGGGCTTAGTTTTTCTTGAGAGAGTTTACTTAACGCGACTAAAATCAGGAAAGATAATCCCGAGAACATGCTCATTGAGATGACATTCGTTAGTGAGTACAACTTTGGAATCGGTATTAATAACGAAACCAAAAAATACTTCAAGTATTTACTCAGAAATAGCGACAAAGCTTTAGCCTATTTTTTTTCAGTATCAAGCAGTGGCTCCAAAACCGTGAACATCTTTTCGGCGACTTTTTTGTTACCAACTTCATCTAAGTGTGCCCAGTCAAAAAACGGAGTCGCATTCAATTCATCTAATATCTTCGTGAAGTCAAATATCTCGTTTGTTTCGGTCGCATAGCTAATTAACTCATTCTTAATTGCTTTCATATCTGACCACTTTTGTCGAACTTTGCCAAGATCGCTTGCTTTTGTATAAGTCAATAAATTTGGTTGCAAAATATGAACAAATGTCGCGCCTTTGTCTTCGACATAGGTTCGAGCACGTCTGTCAAATTCAAACCAATTGTCAACTGCCAATTGTTTTGCTTGAGACCCCAAAAACTCCTGCCCAATACCTCGGCTCTCTAAATAAATAGTCGGCGCCAAATATCTAATAAACCAAGATCTATTCTCAAACTCAGAAAGCAATTTATTAATCTGCCTCCATGGAGTCTGGCTATTTTTTAGCTTCAAACCTAATTCATATATTTCATTGAGATCATTGACTCCGTCGTAAAATAAGACAACGTCTTCAGGTCCGAGATTTGGTATGGACTGCAAAGTTTTAAACTGATTCTCTATTCTTATCCCAGAGATCCCAAAATTTAGAACATCAGCGTCAAACCCATTCGCAAGTACCATCTGTTGAAGTTGACTCGGGACTGTAAGCGAGTCGGGCATTTCGCCACAAAAAATAGTTGATCCCCCAAAAACTAAAATTCTTTTTTGTCGTAGGCCAGTAGAACCGACCGTTACGCGACGACCTTCTTTAATTTTGATGTAGTCCCCATCAAAATTTCTGTGCGTCACAAAACCATCAGCATTCTCAATGTTGCTGAGTACCAAACCGTGCTCTTCAGCAGGGCTGAGTAATTCGTTCTTTGCTTGCGCAGCCGCAAATTCGTCAGCGTCAAGTTCGTTTTTTTTAGCTTGCCAAGTTTCAGTTGCTTTTTGAAAGAAGTTTTTATCTTCAAGTCGTACAAAAAAACTGCTGTCTTGAGACCCGCGGCTGATATCTCTGAAGTGAAATGGTGCCTCAACTAAAGAAAATAGTGACAAAAAAACAATAAAGTTCGCCAAGACAATTCGTGACTTCACGAAGTTTGATTTTGGCCTTAACAAAACGAATATGACTGACCAGATCCATCCAACCCATAAAAACGTGAACGTTTCAAACTTGACCAAAAGCAACAACTCAAAATTCGTAACAACCCAAAAACTCAGTGAAACTGTGAGGGCACTCACTAGCCACAGTCTGTTTGTGTTGCTAATTCTCAGCTTGACCACTGTCAATAGAAACAGCGCCAACACCGAGTACAAAACGATCTCTTTAATTCCACGGCGGTAATACATCGCCGGAAACGAGACTAGAAAAGCGACGAAACCATACCGGATCAAAGATCTAAGTTCAAAAGATTTCATAAAAATGCTGCAAAGCACCAAAAGATTACTACGAACCGTGTTGAAATTTGCGGTAACTCTGCGAGCCGCCCTTATTAAACCGCCCTCATTAAGTAGCCAACTAAACACATGACTTTCAACTACCTAACACGCACGTGATCTAGCTCTTGCACCGCATTTCTTGAAAGCACGCAATTCGACGGGTATACGTTGCACAACTACAACGCCAAAATTTAGCGAACGAGAAAGTGGAACTTTAATTGTAGATATCCGCCCAGTTGAACAACGTCAGCGCGATGGAGATCTGCCTGGCGCAATCGTGATTGACCGCAATGTTCTCGAATGGCGACTTGACCTAAGCAGCGAACATCGAATACCGCAAGTGACCGGCTACGACATTCGCATCGTGGTTGTTTGCAACGAGGGATACAGCTCAAGCCTCGCTGCTGCCGTGCTTCAAAAACTCGGACTCCACCAAGCCGTCGACATGATCGGTGGCTACCAAGCATGGCTCGCCATTAACTAAGTTCAAGCAGAATCGTCAGCGAGCGACGTTTTCGGGTGTCTCGGCAAGGTCGAGTGCCTTGTGAATAAATATCAATTAACAAAATGCAACACTGATGTCGTAGACTTTAATCATTACGTAAGTTCAAAGGGGCTGACAGGTTTCGACGTCAGATTCGATGTTCGAGCGTGCGACTCGAGTTGCTCAGACTCGTAAAACGGGGCAAAAAAATAACTGCCAACAAGCAGTTCGCTCTCGCCGCTTAATTGCGGTCGGAGAGCAATCGTGAGCCGCAAGGTCGCACGGGGCCAATTCACCGCAGCCCGGCAACAGAAGCGGGGAATGACAGCGAGAAAGAATGCTGACGTCGAGAAAGACCGATGACCGAATGGAAAGTCATTCCGCGACTTTTGCACCTAGTGCATAAGTAGCCGACCCGCCGGTAACGCTGCGTAGCGTTGAAGTGGGAATAGTCGTATCACGGGCGCTCAACGGCTGATGGACGGGGGTTCGATTCCCCCCAGCTCCACTTGAATGCAATTTGATTTGTTAAGAAAAATCAATTAATTCGTTTCTGATATCTTCGCACGATGATAAAAAACTTGGCGTGGGTTACAACTCGCGCTGCTCACGGTCGAGATGAAGATGAGGCAGCGTTAGTTGATGCTCTTGAATCTGCTGGTTGCAAAGTTGACGTCGTCGACTGGGATAATAGAGATGTCAACTGGTCGCAGTTCGAGCGTGTCGTGCTTAGATCAACATGGGACTACCCCGAACGACTCACCGAATTCTTGACTTGGCTTGAGCATGTCGCCGCAGTTAGCGATGTTGTCAATTCGCCATCAATAGTTCGATGGAATCTCGATAAAAATTATCTAAGCGAATTAGCGAAAGCTAATATCTCAATCACTCCAACAGTATTTGTGCAGCCAAATTCAGAAGCAACATTTCCTGATGGAGAATTCGTTGTTAAACCCGCAGTTGGAGCAGGAAGTCGTGATGCCGCTTCTTACTCTGGTGATCAACATGAGATTGCAAATATCCATATCGCCAGATTGCATGCCATAGGTCAGACCGTTTTAATACAGCCACTTTTGAAGTCAGTTGCCCAAGATGGTGAGTGGCCACTTGTTTTCTTTGACGGCAAGTTCAGTCATGCCGCAAACAAACGAGTTTCATTGCCTCGCGCTGGGACAGTGGATGATCTGTTCGCCGCCGAAACGAATACTGCGCACATCGCGACTGTGCCTCAAATTGAAGTCGCTCAAGCAGCGATTGATCTAGTCTCAAATAAATTTGGGCCACCGACTTACGGTCGAGTTGATTTGGTTCGTGACGATCAGAATAATTTTTGCGTCCTTGAACTTGAATTAATCGAACCGTCACTTTTCTTGTGTTACGCAGATGCTAAATGCACTCCATCTTTCGTAGAAGCCTTGATTCAGTAAGTTAGTTAACACGATCTCGTCCTAATCTGTGTATGGGTGAGACTTGCAAATGAAATTCCCGTAGCTCACACCCTCGCTGGTGGGTAGGGCACGTCTTTTCCACCACTGATTCTTTCTGGATGCACTGAGCAACTTGTAATTGGCGCACCTGATCTGCGCGGCAATTCGAAAACGATTAGCGCAACTCGCGGTGTTCAACACACCAATTCATGTTGTTTCTATATACCAAGACAATTCATTTGTCCTTCGCCCAGTTTGCATTCCCGGAATTGAAGTTCGTCATCACTTAGATAGCGACGGCCACATGATCTGGACTCGCCCAGAAAGTAGGTGGCATTCATGTGGTTCTTGAACGCATCAGCGAACCAAAATAACCAACCTTCTAGTTTTAAACTAATTACAAATGGCTCTAAATTCAGACACCACTGTGAAGTAAGCGCCAGTTGCTGGCTCACAATCGCCGTGCAGGACTTCTGGATCAAGGTCAATATCTTTTGGCCAACATAAAGTCTGCGCTATCGGGTCAACTGAAACCTGCGCAAGAAAATCGTCGCGATTGAGCTGTGCAATATTTCCAAACCAGTCTGTATGGAAATCAAGATGGCGAGAAAGGCCATCAGCAAATACAACTTCAAGTCTTCTTCCACCTAAATATTTGACAGCGGTTACACGCGCGCATTGTGTCATTCGCTCACCTTACCTGAGGGGTTCAATTGCTTCAACACTTTTGCCACCTTGTAAATTTATCCACGCTTGATATATCTCACTTTGATGCGCATGTACCCATTCTCTGACAAGTCGTTCTGCGCGCCGAGGCAAACTGCCGTTGACTATTAAACCATCAGAAATAAGTACCTGAGCAGAAAACTCTCCATAGATCGCATGAAAGTGTGGTGGTTTGTGATCGCGTGGATACATATAAATCGAAATTCCATAAAAGAATGAAAGTTTTGGCACCACCGGTGTGTGTGCAAGCACTTGCAATAACGACAGTTAAACAGTGCCCTAGAACGTATATTTGTAAC
>JBILAG010000016.1:0-30127 GCA_044354345.1 Ilumatobacteraceae bacterium
GACATTGTCATTGCGACCCCAGACATGATGCCTCTAGTCGGCAAGCTCGGTCGTGCACTCGGGCCACGTGGTTTGATGCCAAACCCAAAGACTGGCACAGTGACACAAGATGTTGCTCGCGCAGTCGCCGAGTTCAAAGGTGGAAAAGTCGAATACCGCACTGACCGCTATGGCAATGTGCACATTCCGGTAGGCAAAGTTAGTTTCGAAGTTGCAGCATTGACACTTAACGTGACAGCAGTGCTCGACGAACTCAACCGCACCCGCCCAGCAGCTGCCAAAGGTCGATACATCAAAAAGATTACGATGTCATCAACAATGGGGCCTGGCGTAAAGATTGACCCAGCTCTCATTGCTGGCGAATAACTAATCGATTAAAGCAATCATTAAATACCGTCAATATCGCGACTAGTTGGTAAGCGGGTTTTATACCCGATATCGTGAAAAACCGAAATATGGTTTTTAAGTAGAAGTTAAGTAATAGCAACTTAAGCAGAAATGCGAAGGTTGCCCACCGCAGAAATTTGGTCTGATCAATTGATTAGTCGAAGCGAAAGCGCGACAAAGCATTGAGAAGATAATTAACCGCAATCGGTTAGCCAAACGAGGTGAATGAATCTGGTTTTGACGCGAGTCGCCCAGGGTTGTTCCGCACTGCGTTGAGCGCCCGAGCGTTAACTAATCAGAAAGTTTTATAAATCATGGCAAATCCAAGTGCGCAAAAAGTCGCGGTAGTTGCAGAGGTTCGCGAGAAACTCGCCGCTGCAAACTCAGCGATCATTACCGAATATCGCGGTATGTCTGTTGGGTCTCTTGCCGCGTTGCGTCGCAAGTTGCACCCACACGATGCCGAATACAAAGTTTACAAAAATACGCTTGCGCGATTTGCTGCTCGTGAGGCTGGTGTCGCCGAACTCGAAGCATTTCTTAAAGGACCAGCAGCGATTACTTTCGTCAAAGGTGACGCTTCTGCTGTAGCAAAAGTTTTGCGCGATCACGCCAAAGAAAACCCTGCCCTTGTTTTGATGGGTGGGGTCGTTGCCGGCAAAACTGTCAACGCCAAAGAACTTCGAGCCCTTGCCGACTTGCCACCACGCGAAGTGATGTTGGCGCAATTCGCTGGCTTGCTCAAAGCACCAATGTCAAAGACAGCAAACTTGCTAGCTGCGTTGCCACGAAAAGCCGCTTACGGCCTCAAGGCACTCATCGAACAACGCGAAGCAGCATAACGATTTAAGAAATTAAGAAATTAAATAAAACTAACTAGCTAATTAACCAACAAAATAAATAATCAAATAAAACAGGAGAACAAAGACATGGCACTTACAAAAGATCAAATCCTTGATGGAATCTCAGAACTCACAGTTCTTGAGCTCAAAGACCTTCTTGACGCGTTCGAAGAGAAGTTCGGCGTTTCAGCAGCAGCACCAGTGGCCGTTGCCGCAGCAGGCGGTGGAGCACCAGCAGGTGACGCAGCAGCAGAGAAAGACGAGTTCACAGTCATCTTGAAAGATGGCGGCGCGCAGAAGATTGCCGTTATTAAGGCAGTTCGCGAACTCACTTCGCTTGGTCTCAAAGAAGCAAAAGACCTTGTTGATGGTGCACCAAAGCCTGTCCTTGAAAAGGCCAGCAAGGATGACGCCGCAAAGGCGAAGGCCAAGCTCGAAGAGGCCGGCGCAACCGTCGAACTCGCTTAATTCACGGTCGAGGCGTCCGGGTTTCCGGACGCCGACCGTGGTCTTAATTTGCGAGTCTGGTGAGTTTCACCGAAAATTTGTGATTAAGGACAAAACATCGCTCTCGGCAATGTTTTCTGCTCCATAGCACAGATAGGCTCGTAAATCGCCGTGCTTCGCCCCCTGACTAACTCAAAAAGTTTTTCAGAAGGCTATTCACTGCAAATTCCCTGCTTGCCAAGTTCTTAACCTAGGAGTACACTCGTGGCCCTTCGTGCTGATGCACGCGAACGCTATTCGTTCGCAAATTTATCTGATGCAATGGAAATCCCGAATCTAATCGGCGTACAACGTGAAAGCTTCGAGTGGTTTCTCACCGAAGGTTTGCGAGAAGTCTTTGAAGATATTTCACCAGTTAAGGGTGTGAGCGACGATCTTCAGCTTGAACTTACGTTTGATCCGGATGACGCTGACCTAAATCCGAAGCCAAAGTTCACAGAAGCAGAGTGTCGCGATCGTGACATGACTTATTCAGTGCCAAAATTTGTTAAGGCAAAGTTTTTAAATCGTCCAACTGGCGAAATCAAAGAGCAAACAGTTTTCATTGGTGACTTCCCGAAGATGACCGACAAGGGAACGTTCATCATCAACGGCACCGAGCGTGTTGTTGTTAGTCAGTTAGTTCGTTCACCTGGTGTAATTTTTGAACCAGGCGAGCGCTTTCGTTTGCGTAACTTGTCGAAGTATCAACTTGTCAAGGGCACGATTCACCCATCTCGTGGTGAGTGGCTCGAGTTCGATGTTGAGCATAAGCCAGGCAAAGAAGTTACTGCAGGTACTCGTGTGGCACGAAAGCGTCGCATGGGAGTTTTCACAATTATTCGCGCTCTTGGGTATGACGAGTTGAATGCACCAGGTTTCATTGACCGTTTTGTAAATTACTTTGACTTTCTTGAAGATCAGTGGCGTCGTGAAAAGTTGATCGCGCCAACCCGCGAAGAAGCATTGCTTGAAATTTACAAGCGTGCTCGCCCAAGTGAGCCACAGAACGTTGAAGCCGCTCGGGTTTATTTTGAGCAGGCATTCTTTGGTGTTCGTTACAATTTGTCGCGAGTTGGTCGCTACAAATTGAATCGCAAACTCGGTGGCGAAGTAAAGAAGATTCAAGAGATGTTTGGTCTTAAGACCGGCACCGAACTTGGACAACTCGATATCGCTGCAGAAGACCAAGATGTGTTGAGCCGTTGCGAGGTTTTGGCGACTATCTCATACATGTTGCACCTCGTTAAGCAAGAGCCTGGTTATCGCCTTGACGACCAAGACCACTTTGCTAACCGTCGTATCCGTTCAGTCGGTGAATTGATTCAGAACCAAGTTCGAATTGGTTTGTCACGAATGGAGCGTGTTGTTCGTGAGCGTATGACGACTCAAGATTCTGAAGCGATTTCGCCACAGACTTTGATCAACGTGCGACCAGTAGTTGCTGCAATCAAAGAGTTCTTCGGAACTTCTCAATTGTCACAGTTCATGGACCAAGTCAACCCGTTATCTGGTTTGACTCACCGTCGTCGACTTTCGGCTCTCGGACCAGGCGGACTCAGTCGTGAGCGTGCAGGTTTCGAAGTTCGAGACGTTCACTTTTCTCACTATGGCCGTATGTGCCCAATCGAAACACCAGAAGGTCCAAACATTGGTCTGATTGGTGCGTTGTCGACATACGCGCGAATTAATCCATTCGGTTTCATCGAAACTCCATACCGTCGCGTCAAGGGTGGTTTCGTTACTAGCGAAATCAAGTACATGGCAGCCGACGAAGAAGAAAACTACGTT
This sequence comes from Ilumatobacteraceae bacterium, assembly GCA_044354345.1. Classification (GTDB taxonomy): domain Bacteria; phylum Actinomycetota; class Acidimicrobiia; order Acidimicrobiales; family Ilumatobacteraceae; genus BACL27. Next base: position 3,507 of record JBILAG010000016.1, read on the forward strand.
GTTGCTCAGGCCAACACACCAATTTTGCCAGATGGCCGATTTCGCGATGATCGCGTTCTTGTTCGTCGTTCGCCGCAGGCAGCAAGTTTGGAAGACCTCAAGAAAATGCTCGAAGCAGAAAGCTTTTTCGGCGCAACAACCGACATCGGTCTTGTAACGCCAGACGAAGTTGACTTCATTGACGTTTCGCCTAAGCAAATCGTTTCGATTGCGACTGCGTTGATTCCTTTCCTTGAACACGACGATGCAAACCGCGCGTTGATGGGTGCCAACATGCAACGTCAGGCTGTGCCGTTAATTCGCGCCGAAGCACCGTATATCGGTACTGGTGTTGAAGCTCGTGCTGCGCGTGACGGAGCCGATTTGATATTGGCAAAAGACGACGGTGTTGTTGAGTCGATTACTGGCGCAACGATCGTAGTTAAGTACGAGAACTTGCCAAAGCGTGAGCACGAACATAAGTTGTCAAAGTTCTTGCGCTCAAACCAAGACACTTGTATCAACCAAGTGATTCGCGTTAAAGAAGGCCAGAAAATCAAGAAGGGCGACTTGCTCGCTGATGGTCCAAGCACCGACGAAGGCGAACTCGCACTCGGCAAAAACTTACTCGTGGCTCTTATGCCATGGGAGGGCTACAACTTCGAAGACGCAATCATTTTGTCAGAGCGTTTAGTTAAAGAAGATGTTTTGACTTCGATTCATATTCACGAGTACGAAGTTGATGCTCGCGATACAAAACTTGGCGCAGAAGAAATCAGCCGTGACATTCCAAACTTGTCCGAAGAAATTCTCGCTGACCTTGACGATCGTGGAATCATTCGCGTCGGTGCAGAAGTAGGACCAGGCGACGTACTCGTTGGCAAGGTAACTCCAAAGGGAGAAACCGAACTGACACCAGAAGAGCGTTTGTTGCGCGCGATTTTCGGCGAAAAGTCGAAGGAAGTTCGCGATACATCACTCAAAGTTCCGCACGGTGAAGGCGGCAAAGTGATTGACGTCAAAGTTCTTAAGCGAGCCGCAGAAGGCGACGACTTGCCAGGTGACGAATTGCCACCAGGCGTCAACCAAATCGTCAAAATTCACGTTGCACAAAAGCGAAAGATCAGCGTCGGTGACAAACTCGCTGGTCGTCACGGCAACAAAGGTGTCATCTCAAAGATTCTGCCTGTCGAAGACATGCCATATCTTGAAGACGGAACACCAGTTGACATCATTTTGAATCCACTTGGCGTGCCAAGCCGAATGAACATCGGTCAGGTTCTTGAAGCTCACTTGGGTTATTGCGCAAGATGGGGTTGGTTCGATGAAAAGAACAACAAGACTGTCGGCGCAAACCCGATTCGTGGCACAGAGTCAAAGACTCGACCGTCGACACAGCCAGCAACATTTGTTGCAACACCAGTTTTCGACGGTGCGCAGTGGGACGAAGACGATCAAGCCGGTTCGCATCCAACGATTCAGTCGATTCTGCGAAACTTAAACCCAGAGTCAGTTGACGGCAAGCGAATGATCGGCGAAGACGGCAAGACAGTTCTGCGCAACGGTCGCACCGGTGATGCATACGACAACCCAATCACAGTTGGCTATATGTACATCTTGAAACTCAACCACTTGGTTGACGACAAGATTCATGCTCGTTCAACTGGTCCTTACTCGATGATTACGCAACAACCACTCGGCGGAAAAGCCCAATTCGGTGGTCAGCGTTTCGGAGAAATGGAAGTGTGGGCACTCGAGGCCTACGGCGCTGCATATTGCTTGCAAGAACTTTTGACAATCAAGAGCGACGACGTACTCGGACGAGTTCGCGTATACGAAGCAATTGTCAAGGGCGACAATATTCCAGAGCCTGGTATTCCGGAGAGTTTCAAAGTGTTGATGAAAGAAATGCAAGCACTTTGTCTTGACGTAGAAGTTATTTCGCATGAAGGCAAGCAAGTTGAGCTCACAGATCTCGACGAAGAAGTCTTCACAGCAGTCCGCGAACTTGGTATCGACATCAGCCGCAACGAACGCGGTTCTGATGCAGATGACCGTGAGCGCGAGCGACGACGAGAGAAGGCTTACTAATGATTAACGGCAGCAAAACAGAAGGGTTGGCATCAACATGTCAGATGTAGTTATCGACGACAACAAGCGCAAGCTTGACATCAACAGCTTTCAGCAGTTACGTATTGGTTTGGCAACAGCCGATGACATTCGTAACTGGTCACGCGGCGAAGTTAAAAAGCCAGAGACGATCAACTACCGAACATTGCGACCAGAGCGTGACGGCCTGTTCTGTGAAAAAATCTTCGGACCAACTCGCGACTGGGAATGTTATTGCGGCAAATACAAGCGTGTTCGCTTTAAGGGAATCATCTGTGAGAAGTGTGGCGTCGAAGTTACACGTTCAAAAGTACGTCGTGAGCGCATGGGTCATATCGAACTTGCTGCACCTGTCGTGCACATTTGGTATCTCCGCGGTACTCGTAGTTGGTTGGCATATCTTCTCGGTGGCTTAGAGTCGCGCGAAGAAATCAAGGCCAAACAATTAGAGAAGGTTATTTATTTTGCGGCATGGTTGGTCAGCGAAGTCAATGTTGACAAGCGCCATGAAGAAATGCCAGCACTCGAAAAAGAATATGCAGAAGACCGCGAAGAAGCAATCAAGCGAAAAGAAAAAGAAATCAAGCTTCGCCAAAAAGATGCCGAGGCAGAGTTAAAGCAACTTGAAAAAGACGGGGCGAAAGAAAGCGACATTCGCGCCAAGCAGAAACTAATTGACAAAGACATATCTTTGATCACCGATCGTCACACAAAAGACATCGATCGTCTTGAGCGTTCATTTGATACTTTCAAAAAACTGCACCCAAGAATGATCATCGACGACGAAGAACTTTGGCGAGAAATCAAAGATCGTTACGAAGATTATTTCACCGGTGGTACCGGCGCAGAGTCGATCAAAGTTTTGATCGACACAATCGATTTTGACTCAGAAGAAGTAATTCTTCGTGAGGCAATTATGAACGGCTTAAATGGTAAACCGCTTTCGACACAGCGCAAGCAAAAAGCGATTAAGCGTTTGAAGATCGTCGCATCGTTCAACCGTCGTGACAAAGATGAGCGATTGGTGAACAATCCAAAGGCAATGATTTTGGATGTTATTCCAGTTATTCCGCCAGAGTTGCGCCCGATGGTGCAACTTGATGGTGGTCGCTTTGCAACTTCAGACTTAAACGACCTTTACCGTCGCGTGATCAACCGCAACAATCGTTTGACTCGATTGCTAGAACTTGGTGCGCCAGAAATCATCGTCAATAACGAAAAACGAATGTTGCAAGAAGCAGCAGACGCTCTATTCGACAACGGCCGTCGTGGTCGACCAGTTAGTGGTCCGGGCAATCGTCCGCTCAAGTCGCTCTCAGATGGTCTCAAAGGAAAGCAAGGCCGTTTCCGACAGAACTTGCTCGGCAAGCGCGTTGACTATTCGGGTCGTTCAGTAATTGTTGCCGGACCAACATTGCGTTTGCAGCAGTGTGGTTTGCCGAAATTGATGGCTCTCGAATTGTTCAAGCCATTCGTAATGAAGCGACTAGCCGATCAGCAACTTGCGCAGAACATTAAATCTGCCAAGCGAATGGTTGAGCGTCGTCGTCCGCAAGTTTGGGACGTGCTTGAAGAAGTAATTAAAGAGCATCCAGTGTTGCTTAACCGCGCACCTACTTTGCACAGACTTGGTATTCAGGCCTTCGAGCCAGTACTTGTCGAGGGCAAAGCGATTCACTTGCACCCACTTGTATGTACAGCGTTTAACGCTGACTTCGACGGCGACCAGATGGCAGTTCACTTGCCATTGTCGGTTGAAGCACAAGCAGAAGCTCGTGTGTTGATGCTTTCGGCGAACAACATTTTGTCACCAGCATCTGGTCGACCAATTGTTACCCCACAACAAGACCTTGTAATCGGTGGTTTCTACTTGACCCGCGAAGAAGCAGGCTTAAAAGGTGAAGGCCGAGTTTTCAGATCAATGTGGGAAGTCACTCGCGCACTTGATGAAGGTGGAGTAAAACTTCACGCGAAAATTAAGTTGCTTGAGACTTCACAAGATTCATCAGGAAACAGTGTTCGCAAATATGTTGACACCACTCCTGGTCGATTGTTGTTCGAAGAAGTTCTGCCAAAAGACTTCGTCGTGCGATTCGGTCACATCTCGGCTGCAGTCAAGAAAAAAGAGTTCGGCGTAATCGTTGAGCGACTTAGCGACAATTATCCAAAGGCAATAATTGCTTCGTCACTTGATGCGATTAAGAACATTTGTTACCGCTATGCATCGCAGTCTGGTCTAACCGTTTCGGTTGATGACGTAAAGACTCCAAAGGCAAAGCGTGGAATCCTCGATGGGTACGAGAAGCAAGCAGAAAAAGTTGAGAATCAGTTCCGTCGCGGAATCATCACCGATGGGGAGCGCCGTCAGCAAGAAGTTCGAATTTGGACTGCTGCTACTGCCGATGTGCAAGAAGCGATGGAAGCCGAATTCAAAGCGTTGCATTTCAACCCAGTTGACATGATGATCGGTTCTGGTGCTCGTGGAAACATGACCCAGATGCGTCAGATTGCAGGTATGCGCGGACTCGTAGCCAACCCTCGTGGTGACATGATTCCTCGTCCGATCAAGAGTAATTTCCGTGAAGGTCTGCAAACTCTTGAATACTTTATTGCGACTCCAGGTGCTCGTAAGGGACTTGTAGATACTGCACTTCGCACTGCTGACTCGGGTTACCTAACTCGTCGTTTGCATGACGTTGCTCAAGAACTAATCGTTCGTGAAGATGATTGTGGCACGACTCTTGGTGTGTGGGTAGAAAACGTTGGTGCAGATACTGCAAACACGCGTGCATACCTTGAGACAAAGTTGTTCGGACGCGCTTTGCTTAACGACATTGAACTTTCAGATGGTTCGGTAATGCCGAAAAATACGATCGTCGGTGACGTTGAAATGGAGACCTTGCGTCTCGATCCAAAAGTTTCGCGTGTTCGTGTTCGCTCTGTTGTAACTTGCGATGCCGAAGTTGGTGTTTGCGCAAAGTGTTACGGTCGTTCATTAGCAACTGGTAAAGACATCGAACTTGGTGAAGCAGTTGGCGTAATCGCTGCTCAATCAATCGGTGAGCCTGGTACCCAGTTGACAATGCGTACCTTCCATACTGGTGGTGTTGCCGGAAAAGACATCGCGGGTGGTTTGCCACGCGTAGTTGAACTTTTTGAAGCACGTAACCCGAAGGGTTCTGCTCGACTTGTGCCAGCAACAGGCGTTCTTCGAATTCTTGAAGACGAGGGTAAGGGTATTCCGATCAAAGTTATTGACGATCAAGGTCAAGAAATTGAGATCATTTTGCCAACTGGTAGTCGTCCGTTAGTAAAAGACGGACAGAACGTTGAAGCTGGAGAGCGCATTACTGATGGTCCTTTAGATCCAAAAGAGCTAATGGTTATCAAGGGAATTCGCGAAACTCAGCAATATCTTGTTGAAGAAGTGCAAAAGGTGTATCGCGATCAAGGTGTTGCGATTCACGATAAGCACATCGAGTTGATCGTGCGTCAAATGACGCGACGCATCAGCGTTCAGGAGCCAGGCGAGACTCATTTCTTGCCAGGTCATCTTGCTGACTCAAAAGTTTTCCGTGATGTCAACCGGGCAATCGTTGAAGATGGCAAGAAGCCGGCTGAGGGTCGCCCAGTATTAATGGGTATCACCAAGGCTTCGCTTGCAACCGAATCATGGTTGTCGGCAGCTTCCTTCCAGGAAACTACTCGTGTTCTCACTGAGGCAGCGATTGATGGCAAGTCAGATCATTTGGTTGGTCTCAAAGAGAACATCATCATCGGTAAATTGATCCCAGCCGGAACGGGCATGGATCGTTACAACTTGTTTGATGTCAGCGCGCCAGATTATGTGCCGATGGCTTACTACTCGAGTGATGACGAATCCGATCCAGCTGCATACTTGGCGGGATTAAAAGGCACATATGTTGCCGACGATCAAACGCAAGATCTGGCCGAAACAATCGAGTCGGTTACGAGCAACGGCAGCGAAGTTATAAACGCTGTAACTGGTCGTGACACTGATCTTGATAACGGTTTCGACGATAGTCCTGACAGCGAGATCGCTCAGTAAAAATCGAAAGTTTGGTTCGGGTGAGCAATGTCTGAGTTTGACAAGTTTGCCGAGAACTACAACGAGTCATTAAGAAACAGTCTTGCGCTGACTCGAACTAGCGATAAATATCAAGCCGAATACAAGGTTCGGCTGCTTAAAAATCTTTTGGTTCGCGGCGCGGCTGAATCGCGTAGCGCTGCTCAACTAAACGTTCTTGACTTTGGCTGTGGTGTTGGATTGTCGTTGCCATATTTGCTTGAGCAGTTTTCTGGCTCAAAGATCTTTGCAACCGATGTGTCGGAAGTTTCGCTCGATATTGTTCGGGCAGAGTTGCCACAAGTAACGATCGTTGACTCAGCGTTAAACGCAGCCGAGAAATTTGACGTTATTTTGATGTCGACCGTTTTGCATCACATTACGGGTAGCACTCGTGTTGAGATTCTTGAGAACTTGCGTGCGAACCTTAAACCCAACGGTTGCCTAGTTGTGATTGAACACAACACCTATAACCCCCTAACGCGGCGAATTGTTTCAAACTGCCCTATGGATGTGGATGCTGAATTGATCTCGATGCGCGACATAAAAAAATTATTTAGCACAGACTGCGGGTTCAAGATTCGTGAAACTGGCTATTGCTCTTTCTTCCCCGAGCCGCTAAAGGCGCTAACGAAACTAGACCCAATCTTGAAGAAGATTCCTTTGGGTGGCCAATACTTCGTTGTGGCGACCCCTTAAAAACGAGTAGGGGCAGGTTGCCGAGACGAGCGCTTGAGCCGTAGTATTCACTGTCCCGTTTGCGGGTGGTTTCGAATAGGTAGTTTTCCGTAACAGCAATATAAAAAAGGTCGTTTGCGTGCCCACAATTCAACAGTTGATCCGTCAGGGTCGAAGCTCAAAGTCTTCAAAGACTAAGACTCCGGCACTTAAGGGTTCTCCTCAACGTCGTGGAGTATGCACGCGTGTTTTTACAACTACACCGAAAAAGCCAAACTCGGCGCTGCGCAAAGTTGCACGTGTTCGTCTTACTAGCGGTGTAGAAATCACTGCTTATATCCCTGGCGAAGGACACAACTTGCAAGAGCACTCAATCGTGCTTGTGCGTGGTGGTCGTGTTCGCGATCTTCCTGGTGTTCGTTACAAAGTTATTCGTGGCGCACTTGATGCCGCTGGAGTAAAAGACCGCAAGCAATCTCGTAGCCGTTATGGCGCGAAGAAAAAGTAAAGGTTTATTTATGCCACGTAAAGGTCCAGTAACTCGACGCGAATTCGCAGCAGATCCTGTTTATCGCTCGTCACTTGTAACTCAGATCGTCAACAAAGTTATGTTGCACGGCAAGAAGAGCATCGCCGAGTCAATTGTCTATGACGCAATGAAAGTCATGGAAGCAAAAATGGGTGCAGAGCCACTCACCGCAGTGAAGCGTGCAGTTGACAATGTCAAACCGCCACTAGAAGTTCGAAGTCGCCGAGTTGGTGGCGCAACATACCAAGTGCCAGTTGAAGTGCGACCGCGTCGGGCAACAACTTTGGCGATCCGCTGGATCGTAGAAAACGCTCGTAGTCGTCGAGAGAAGACAATGGCCGAGTGCCTTGCAAGCGAGTTAATGGATGCATCAAATGGTCTTGGCGCATCTATGAAGAAGCGTGAAGATATGCAAAAAATGGCGGAGTCGAACAAGGCGTTCGCTCACTACCGCTGGTAATACTGAGCAAAACTTTTAGGTAACCCCCATGGCATCACGTGAATATCCTCTTGAAAAATATCGCAACATTGGCATCATGGCGCACATCGATGCAGGTAAAACCACAACCACTGAACGAGTGCTTTACTACACCGGTAAGACATACAAAATAGGTGAAGTGCACGAAGGTGCTGCCGTCATGGACTTCATGGTTCAAGAGCAAGAGCGCGGCATCACAATTACTTCGGCTGCAACAACTGCGGTTTGGCGCGGGCACCGTATCAACATCATTGATACTCCTGGTCACGTTGACTTCACAATCGAAGTAGAGCGTTCATTGCGCGTGCTTGACGGTGCTGTTGCGGTGTTCGACTCGGTTGCTGGTGTTGAGCCACAAACTGAAACAGTTTGGCGTCAGGCCAATAAATACAAAGTTCCGCGTATGTGCTTCATCAACAAAATGGATCGCACCGGCGCAAACTTTTATCGCACTCTTGACATGATCAAAGATCGTCTCGCCACCGTGCCAGCTGTATTGCAATTGCCGTATGGCGCCGAGGCTGGCTTCAAAGGTTTGATCGACATTGTAAAAATGAAATCAATCGTCTGGGATGGCGACGAAAAAGACTCCGAATATCACGAAGAAGATATTCCTGCCGACTATCTTGACAAAGCAAAAGAGTACCGTGCCGAACTATTAGATCTTGTTGCATCTGAAGACGAGCAGCTGATGGAGAAATTCCTTCTCAGTGACGACTTGAGTGAAGAAGACTTGCGAGCCGGAATTCGTAAAGGAACTTTGGCCTTCAGTTTTGTGCCAATTCTTTGTGGTTCAGCATTTAAAAACAAAGGTGTACAACAAATGTTGGATGCTGTTGTCGATTACATGCCGTGCCCACTTGACATTCCGGCTGCAGTTGGTACGAACATTAAGGGTGATGAAAATATCACTCGTGACTCCAATGAAAAGGGTCCATTTGCCGCCTTGGCATTCAAAATTGTTGCTGACCCATTTGGTCGTTTGACCTACTTCCGTGTTTACTCCGGAACGATCACCAAGGGTGACGAGGTTTATAACTCGGTCAAGGAAAAGCGTGAACGTGTCGGTCGTTTGTTATTGATGCATGCAAACCAGCGCGAAGACATTGAATTCGCGATGGCTGGTGACATTGTTGCTGGTCTTGGTTTCAAAGATGTAACAACCGGTGACACTCTTTGTGATCGCGAAAACCCGATCATTTTAGAGCGAATGATTTTCCCTGAGCCTGTTATCCACGTCGCGATTGAGCCAAAAACCAAGAACGATCAAGACAAACTTGGTAAAGCACTCAAGTCGCTGTCAGACGAAGACCCAACTTTCCGTGTTCGTACAGACATCGAAACCGGTCAGACTGTAATTTCAGGAATGGGTGAGTTGCACCTTGAAATTCTTGTTGACCGTATGCAACGCGAGTTCGCTGTTGATGCAACTGTTGGTAAGCCACAAGTTGCATATCGCGAAACGATTACGAAGAAAATTGAGAACATCGAATACCGTCACATCAAACAAACTGGTGGTTCTGGACAATTCGCAGTTGTAAAAGTAACGATCGAGCCAAGTGGCCCGGGCGGCGGTTATCAATTCGAAGATGAAATCACCGGCGGACGAATTCCGCGTGAATATATTCAGCCAGTAAACCAAGGTATTCAATCGGCTCTGGATAACGGCGTGCTTGCTGGGTACCCAACAGTTGACGTAAAAGTTTCACTGATGGACGGTCAGTACCACGACGTCGACTCAAGCGAAATGGCGTTCAAAATTGCTGGCCAAATGGTGTTCCGTAAGGCAGCACAACTTGCAAAACCTGTTCTGCTTGAGCCGATTATGGCTGTCGAAGTTGTTACTCCAGAGGACTACATGGGTGACGTGATTGGCGACCTCTCAAGCCGTCGAGGTCGTATTGAAGGCATGGAAGCAAACGGCAATGCACAAATCGTCAAGTCGCAGGTTCCGCTTTCCGAAATGTTCGGATACAGTACAGACCTGCGTTCTCGCACACAAGGGCGTGCGACTTATACGATGCAGTTTCATTCGTATCAGCAAGTGCCCGAAGCTATATCAATAGAAATCATCAAGCGCGTGCGTGGCGAATAGTCAAGCAAGCCAAAGTTTCAGAATTAACTACAGATACCGACAATTAACGACAATTAAGACAATAAATAGGGAGAAGAACAATGAGTAAAGCGAAATTCGAGCGCGTCAAGCCACACGTAAACATCGGAACGATGGGTCACATTGACCACGGCAAAACAACACTTACAGCAGCGATCTCAAAGACACTTGCAAGCAGAGGCCTTGCTGATTACACACCTTTCGATCAAATCGATAAGGCACCAGAAGAGAAAGCTCGTGGTATTACGATCTCGATCGCTCACATTGAGTACAACACCGAGAAGCGTCACTACGCGCACGTTGACATGCCAGGTCACGCTGACTACATCAAGAACATGATCACAGGTGCTGCTCAGGTTGACGGTGCAATCTTGGTGGTAGCCGCAACTGACGGACCGATGCCACAAACTCGTGAGCACGTACTTCTTGCTCGCCAAGTTGGTGTGCCATACATCGTTGTTGCACTCAATAAGTCAGACTCAGTCGACGACGAAGACATGTTGCAACTCGTTGAAGAAGAAGTTCGTGACTTGCTCACTTCATATGAGTTTGACGGCAAGAATTGCCCAGTCGTGCGTGTTTCTGCGCTTAAGGCACTCGAAGGCGATGCTGCTTGGCAAGAAAAGATCATGGAGCTTATGGCTGCATGTGATGCTTCGATCCCAGAGCCAAAGCGTGAGCTTGACAAGCCATTCTTGATGCCAATTGAAGACGTGTTTACGATCACTGGTCGTGGAACAGTAGTAACCGGCAAAGTAGAGCAAGGAAAAGTTCACACCGGTGACGAAATTGAAATCGTTGGACTCCGTGACACACAAAAGACTGTTTGCACCGGCGTAGAAATGTTCCGCAAGCTACTCGACGAAGGTCAAGCAGGCGACAACATTGGTGCGCTTCTTCGTGGAACAAAGAAAGAAGATGTTGAACGCGGTCAAGTGTTGTGTGCACCAGGTTCAATTACCCCGCACACAAACTTTGAAGGTCAGGTCTACGTGTTGAAGAAGGAGGAAGGCGGACGTCATAAGCCTTTCTTTAATAACTACCGACCTCAGTTTTTCTTTCGAACAACTGACGTAACAGGCACTGTTGAACTTCCAAAAGGCACAGAAATGGTTATGCCTGGCGACAATGTTTCAATGACTGTTGAACTCGGCAAGGCAATCGCCATGGTTGAAGGTCTTCGATTCGCAATTCGCGAAGGTGGCCGCACGGTTGGTGCTGGTCGCGTAACGAAGATTCTCAAGTAGAACGTTTTAGAACCGGTTCATCCTGATGGCACAAAGCATCCGCATCCGTCTCAAGGCGTTCGATCACCAGAACATTGACGAATCTGCAAAGAAGATCGTTGAAACTGTGACTCGCACGAGTGCGACGGTGCGTGGACCGATTCCATTACCAACTGACAAGCATCGCTTCACAGTTATTCGTGGTCCACACGTTGACAAAGATTCGCGTGAACATTTCGAGATGCGGATTCACAAACGCTTGATTGACATTGTTGATCCAAACGCTAAGACGATTGACAGTCTTCAACGTTTAGAACTTCCTGCCGGCGTTGACATCGAAATCAAAATCCAAAACTCTTAACAACAACATTGGGTCTAGTTTCGGGTCTAATTTTTAGATCAGTTTCTAGCGCTAGTTTTTAAATCTAGGGTTTAGATCTAGTCTTTAAATTGATGAAGTGCATTTATTGCGAGAGCAAAAATCTGGTGAGAGTGCCATCGTTCTCAGACTTTCGCACGATTACTTCAGACGTAAAACCATGGCGTCGTGGTTTGAACATCGCTATTTGCAAAGATTGCGGGTTTCCGCAGGCCGAAGTAAATGGTGAGTGGCAGAAATCTGCTTCTGAAATTTATAGCGATTACGCGTCGTATTATCAGACCAGCGACAACGACCAAACGGTGTTCATTGATGGCGCAGCGTCGGGTCGTGGAGATCTGTTTGTTGATTCAGTAGTTAAAACCAGCCAAACTAAACAGGGCGGCGCAGTTCTTGATTTTGGATGTGGCGCAGGCACATTGCTTTGGTCATTTGCAAAGTTAAGAAGCGATTTCAATCTTTTTGGTTTTGATCTTGATGATCGCGAGTTGAAAAAACTTTCAGCAATACCAAACTTCAAAAAACTTCTTGTTGGTGAACTTGATAAAAGTTTGAAATTTGATTTGATTTCGATGTCGCATTCGCTTGAACATCTCGTTTCACCAATTGAGACAATGAAGTTGCTGGGTGCAATGTTGAACGAAAATGGACATCTCGTTATTGCGGTTCCAGATTGCTCAAAAGACCCGTTTAAGTTGCTGATCGCCGACCACTGTTCGCATTTTTCGGTGGCGACACTCAAAATATTTCTTGAAAATTCAGGTTTTGAAGTTGTTCGAATTGAGTCTCGAATTGAAACTCGCGAGTGTTGGGCCGTTTGCAAGCCCAGTAAAACAGCAAAGACTACAAACAGCGCAAACCTAGACACTGCATGGGTTGGTGGCTCAGTTCGTTGGTTGAACGAAGTGAAAGAACACGCAAGTTTGCTGGCGAAATCAAAGTCTTTTGGCATATTCGGAACGTCAATTAATGCTTTATGGCTATTCGGAGAGTTAGAACTAGATGTCAAGTTTTTTGTTGATGAAGACCCATCTCGAGTTGGCAAAAAGCTATACGGAAGACCTGTAATTGATCCAAGTCAAGTTCTTTCTGGCTCAACGGTTTATTTGCCTTTCATTACTTCTCTTGCCGAGAAAATCGCGACCAGGCTAAATAGTCAGGGAATCACTTGGGCAATACCACCTGATTTTGTATAAGAATTTTTTAAGACTTTCAGTGTTATGTAAAAATTTGCTTCTAACTAATGATAGAAATTATTCATGAGCGATTACACGCAAATTGATTCAACCTCACAAGAAGAACAGCGCGATCAAGGTTCATCAAAGTTACCGCCACCTTCGTTGGTGCAATTCAACGGTCACCAGCATTCTTCACAGAATAATTCTTCTGGTCCGAGACGAGGTCGTGCAATTTTGGGGCTGGCAGTTTTCGCTTCTTTGTTTGGCTTAATCGGTGGAATCGTGGGCGCATTTGTTGAACGAGAGACAAGTTTAAGAGACGCAAATTCAGCTGCAACGGTTACTCAAGTTACTTCAGCGCCAGTTGTTGTCGCATCTGGTAGCAACAATGTGGCTGACTCTTTGATTTTGTCAGTTGCTACACGACTCGCCAACAGTGTTGTCACGGTTTTATCGACTTTGGGCGAGACCGATATGGCTGGCCGTTCGGTCGGTACTGGGGTTGTGCTCACATCAAATGGTGAGATTTTGACAAATGCGCATGTTGTTGATGGCGCAACTTCAGTTGTCGTGCGTTTTGCCGGGGAGACTGAACCTCGCGTTGCGAAAATCTTGGCCACTGATATCGGCAACGATCTCGCACTAATCAAAGTAGAAGCAACTGGTTTGGTAGCCGCAACTTTTGCCAAACCTGGCAGCGTAAAAATTGGTGATGCGGTAATCGCGATTGGCTATGCACTTGCCCTTGATGGTGGTCCGACGGTCACGTCAGGCATCGTTTCGGCGATGAAGCGCACAATTGAGACAGAGTCTGGGGCGCTGAACTCTTTGATACAGACCGATGCTGCGATTTCTTCGGGTAATTCGGGTGGGCCATTAGTTAACTTAAAAGGCGAAGTGGTTGGAATTAATACTGCTGTCGCACGTGGCGATTCAGAGTCGGCCGCGACCAACATCGGATTTTCTATTTCGGTCGATGAAGTCTTAATTGTGATTGAACAACTTCGAGATCAGGCCAACGGAGTTGAACGCCGCGAGGGCTTTTTGGGTGTCGGCTTGACCGGCCGCGAAGACGGTGGTCAAGGCGCAATTATTACCGATGTCAGAGCGGGGTCACCTGCCGATGGCGCTGGCATTGTCGTTAACGACATCGTGCTGTCGGTAGATGGCGAGCCAATTGACGGGCAGGCCGGCCTCGTGGCGGCTATTCGTGATGCGGTTCCTGGTCAGAAAGTCAAAATTGAGATTTCGCGAGATGGCGAAAGAATGACCTTCGAAGCCACCTTGGCCGCCCGAACTAGTTAACGGGCTAATTCACTGGCTAGCTAGTTGGCTAGCCAGAAAAAGTAGCTATTTTTGCTAGTTTCCGTTTGGTGACCAGATTTTAGGGGGATAGAGTAAACACTTCGTTCGTGGCCTTGGTTTTACCAAGTCGCAAACGGAGAGATCAATTCAAAAAATTGATGTCTGTGTGCGCCCGTGTTATTTGCGAGTACCTCACAGCGAAAACTATAAAAGTGCTCCGCAGGCCTCGGTCGCGCGGAGCATTTGTGCGAATAAACGAATTATTTTATTAAACATTTCGAGAAAAGGTTTTGGCCTCATGGCACAAAAAGCGATCGTCGGCGAGAAAGTCGGCATGACACAAGTATGGAGTGACGACCAACGCGTCGTGCCCGTCACCGTGTTAAGAATTGAACCAGCTCGAATTGTCCAGGTTAAAACTGGCGCAACCGATGGTTACACCGCGTTGCAAGTTACATACGGGCAGCGAGATCCAAAAAAACTAAATAAAGCAGAAGCTGGTCATTTTGCTCCAAAGAGCGGGTCGCGCAATGTTGCTGCAGGCCGTCGTTTGATTGAGTTGCGTCTTGACTCGGTAGATGGTTTTGAAGTTGGCCAAGAAATCAAAGTTGACACTCTTGTTGTCGGCGAGCGCGTCGATGTGACCGCTGTTAGCCGCGGTAAAGGTTTCGCCGGAACTATGAAGCGCCACAACTTCAGTGGTCAAGGCGCGAGTCACGGTAACCACAAGCATCACCGCACACCAGGTTCAATTGGTTCTTGCACATTTCCTGGTCGAGTGTTCAAAGGTTTACGAATGTCCGGCCACATGGGTCACGAGCAAGTGACAACTCTCAATCTTGAAGTTGTTCAAGCAGATCTTGAAAGAAACCTTTTGCTTGTTAAAGGTTCTGTTCCTGGTCCAAACGGTGGTGTAGTAATTATCCGCAACGCTGTCAAGGCTCCATCTAGCCAAGGGGCCAAGGAGTAGTCATGGCAAAGATTGAAATGAAAAATGCTGACGGCAAAAAAGCCGCATCAATCGAAGTTGCTGACTCGGTGTTCGGTATCACGCCAAACATTCCGGTAATGCACCAAGTGGTCGTTGCTCAACTTGCGCACCGTCGTTCTGGTACTCAAAGCACAAAGACTCGATCTGAAGTTCGCGGTGGCGGTAAAAAACCGTTCAAGCAAAAAGGCACTGGTAACGCTCGTCAAGGTTCGATTCGCGCCCCGCATTTCAGCGGTGGTGGTGTGGCTCTTGGGCCAAAGCCGCGCAAATATTCTCAGCGCACACCAAAGAAAATGATTCAACTCGCATTGCGTTCTGCACTATCAGATCGCATGAGTGAGAACAAAGTTGTTGTTGTTGAAGATTGGGGCTTTGCAGCACCAAGTACAAAAGCAGCATCAGCAGCTATTTCTGCACTCGGCATGTCGGGTCGCGTGATGATCGTGCTCGAGCGCAAAGATGAAAGCGCATGGAAGAGCTTCCGTAATCTCACGGATGTTCATGTCCTAAGCACACCCGAACTTAATGCCTATGACATTTTGTGCAACGACTGGATCGTATTTACAAAAGCAAGCTTGCCAGCAATGGAGGCTGCAAAGTGAAAGATCCACGCGACATTATTCTTCGACCAGTTGTTAGCGAGAAAAGTTATTCGCTTATCGACAAGGGAACATACACATTTGAAGTTCATCAAGATGCAACAAAGCCAGAGATTCGCGATGCAGTGCAATCAATCTGGGGCGTCAAAGTAACTCGCGTAAACACGATTAACCGTCCAGGTAAGCGTCGCATCACACGCGGCACAAACCGAATTGGTGTTCGTGACGGATCAAAACGCGCAATTGTCACTTTAGAAGCCGGAAGTCAAATTCCGTTGTTCGAGAACTAATCAAGTAAGGACCGACTCAAGATGCCAATTCGTAAACGCCGTCCGACGAGCCCAGGCCGTCGATTTCAGACAGTCTCCGACTTCAGTGAAATCACCAAGACGACACCAGAAAAGTCGTTGCTCGCACCAAAGCCATCTCGCGGTGGTCGTAACGCTCATGGTCGAATCACTTCTCGACACCAAGGTGGCGGACACAAACAGCAATATCGCATGGTTGACTTCAAGCGCGGCAAAGATGAGTGTGGTGCAAAAGTGGCAGCAATTGAATACGACCCGAACCGTACATGTCGTATCGCGTTGTTGCATTACAACGATGGAACTAAGTCTTACATTCTTGCGCCAAAGGGTCTTGAAGTTGGCGCTCGCGTAGAGAGCGGACCAAAAGCAGACATAGTTGTTGGCAATGCTTTGCCGCTTCGTTTCATGCCAGTCGGTACAACTGTTCACAACATTGAAATGCGTCCTGGTCAAGGTGGCAAAATTGCTCGCTCAGCCGGAATGGCAGTTCAGTTGGTTGCAAAAGAGGGTTTGTACGCAACTTTGCGAATGCCATCCAGTGAAATGCGTCGTGTTCCAATTGATTGTCGCGCCACAGTTGGTGAAATCGGAAACTCAGAACATGAGCAGATCAAAATTGGTAAAGCCGGTCGTAATCGCTGGAAGGGTGTTCGCCCACAATCGCGTGGTGTTGTAATGAACCCAGTTGACCACCCACTTGGTGGTGGCGAAGGAAAAACTTCGGGTGGTCGTCCACCGGTTTCTCCATGGGGTAAGCCAGAACGTCGTACTCGTAACAAGAACAAGTCGTCGCAACAAATGATTGTTCGTCGTCGTCGATCCGGAAAGGCACGAGGTTAAATAATGTCACGCAGTCTTAAAAAAGGTCCGTTTGTTGATGAGCACCTTCTCAAGAAGTTAGATGCAATGAACGCGAGTGGCGACCGCAAGGTCATCAAAACTTGGTCGCGTCGTAGCACGATCATCCCAGACATGTTGGGCCATACATTCGCAGTTCACGACGGACGCAAGCACATTCCGGTTTACATCAGTGAGTCAATGGTTGGGCACAAACTTGGCGAGTTCTCACCAACTCGAACATTTAAGTTTCACCAAAGTCAAGAAAAAGCAGCCGCTGCAGCAGCGGCATCAGCAGGCAAGCCATGACCGGTCCAAAACTAAACGAAGCAACACGAGTTGCTGGTATTTCAAGTGGGTTTCGCGCTTCAACGCGTTTCGCTCGTTTGTCACCATCAAAGGTTCGTGTGGTTTTAAATCTTGTTCGCGGCATGGATGTTAAATCTGCCGATGACTTGTTGCGGTTAACAGATCGTGACTCGGCTCACATCGTGCGCAAGTTGCTTGCATCGGCTGTGGCTAACGCAACAAACAATTTTGAGCAAAACGCTGAGGAGCTTTACATCAAGGCATGTTTCGCCGATGCAGGGCCCACGCTTAAGCGTTTCCGTCCTCGCGCTAAAGGTAGCTCGGCTGCAATTTTTAAGCGCACGAGTCACATCACGATCGTCGTAGACAAACTCAGTGATGCAGCACTAGCAATTCGCGAAATACAAAGTGAGTCACGCGGTGGGGCAGAATCTGCTCGACGTCGTGATCGCGTTGAAGCAAGTCGCGCTCGTTCACAAAAATCAAAAGCAGCAGCACCAGACGCCGATGCAAACGCAGATGCGCCAGTTGATGCCGAAACAGAAACAGCGACGGAGAATTAAATGGGCCAGAAGATTAATCCTTACGGCTTTCGCCTCGGTGTAACCACCGACTGGAAGAGCAAGTGGTTCAGTACAAAGGACTACAAGGCATACCTCACTGAAGACTGGAAGATTCGCGATTATCTCAAGGTGCAACTTTCTGATGCTGCTGTCAGCCGCATCGAAATCGAGCGCACCCGTGACAAACTTCGAATCGACGTGCACACTGCACGCCCAGGAATCGTCATCGGTCGCAAGGGCCAAAAAGCTGAAGAGCTTCGCGCCGGATTGACAAAACTTACTGGCAATAACAAAGTGCAATTAAACATCACAGAAATTCGCGATGCAGAACTTGATGCTGCGCTTGTTGCCCAGGGTGTCGCCGATCAGCTTGTCAACCGAATTGCTTTTCGTCGTGCGATGAAGCGTGCAGTTCAGAACGCGCAGAAACAAGGCGTGCAAGGTATTCGTGTTCAATGTTCGGGCCGACTCGGTGGAGCAGAAATGTGCCGTCGCGAGTGGTATCGCGAAGGTCGAGTACCGCTACACACACTTCGTGCCAATATTGATTACGGCTTCCGTGAAGCAGCGACTACTTCTGGTCGAATTGGCATCAAAGTTTGGTTGTACAAAGGTGAAATTCTTCCTTACAAATCTCAAACTGATGATCGCATAACTCGCGAAGCAGCAATGGCCGCTGGCGAAACATCTGGTCATTCAGACGCCACACGAAAAGTTGTCACTTCAGCCGGACCAAAACCAGCTGATGTTGACGACGTTGCATTGGTGCCTCTAGTTAAAGAAGCTGACCCAGATTTTGAACGCTTGCTCGACGAAGAAGAAGATATTCAACGTCGTAGCCACGATGGCCACGAAACTCCGCACTTTAAGCGAGAGGACTAAACAATTATGTTAGAACCACGCAAAGTTAAACACCGAAAACAGCATCGCGGTCGCATGAATGGTGTCTCAAAGGGCGCCAACGACCTTGCTTTCGGCGAATATGGTATTCAGGCTCTTGAACCAGGCTGGATAACTGCACGTCAGATTGAAGCATCTCGTATCGCCATGACTCGTCACATTAAGCGTGGCGGAAAAGTCTGGATCAACGTGTTTCCAGACAAGTCGGTCACCAAGAAGCCAGCCGAAACTCGCATGGGTTCGGGCAAGGGTAACCCAGAGTTGTGGGTAGCCGTAGTCAAACCAGGTCGTGTGTTGTTCGAATTGTCGTATCCAACTGCAGCAACAGCACACCAGGCGTTGAGCCGAGCTGCGCAAAAGTTGCCGATTAAAACACGCATCATTTCACGAAACGAGGCGATCTGATATGGCACGTGAACTAACAGAACTTCGCGAAATGGATCTCGCAACACTTGTAGAAGAGTTGCGTGCGACAAAACAAGAAGCACTTAATTTGCGTTTTCGAAATGCAACAGGTCAACTTGATGACACTGCTGCGATCACCAAAGCGCGTCGCCAAATCGCCCGAATCAGCATGTTGATTCGCGAACGTGAAATTGTTGCTGCAGAAGCTGCAGGGAAGTGAGCAAAACTATGAGCGATACAACTAGTTCAACAACAAGAGAGCGCAATATTCGCAAGTCGCGAGAGGGCGTTGTCGTGTCTAACAAAATGAACAAGACGATCGTGATTGCGATCGTTGAGCGCATTCGTCACCAAAAGTACGAAAAGTTCATCACCCGTACCAAGAAATTTTATGCCCACGACGAAACAAACGACGCACAGATTGGCGATCGCGTGCGCATCATGGAGACTCGTCCGATGTCGAAGCTAAAGCGTTGGCGTGTAATTGAGATCCTGGAGCGTGCAAAGTGATTCAACAAGAAACCCGACTTCGTGTCGCTGACAACAGTGGCGCACGTGAAGTACTCGTGATCAAGGTGCTCGGCGGTACCCGCCGTCGTTATGCATCAATCGGTGACGTGTTTATTGGCACGGTAAAAGATGCAATCCCTGGCGCAGCGGTTAAAAAAGGTGAAGTAGTGCGTTGTGTTGTTGTGCGTGTGGCCAAAGAAAAGCGCCGCCCAGACGGCAGCTACATCAAGTTCGACGAAAACGCAGCAGTGTTGATCAAAGATGATCTCACTCCACGCGGAACCCGAATCTTCGGACCAGTAGGTCGAGAATTGCGCGACAAGAAGTTCATGCGAATTATTTCGCTCGCACCGGAGGTGTTGTGACATGAAGTTCAAAAAAGGTGACAGCGTAATCGTGATCGCTGGCAAAGATAAAGGCGCCAAGGGCGTCATCTCGGCTGTGCTACCTGCGAAGGGCAAAGTAATTATTGACAATGTCAATGTTGCAAAGCGCCACTCAGTTGCGCGTGGGCAAAACACAAAGAGCGAAATCATCGACAAGCCAATGCCGATTCATGCATCAAATGTGATGTTTGATCAAGGTGGCAAGCCGTCGAAGATTGGTTACAAGGTCGACAAAAAAGGCAAGAAAGTTCGTATTGCTAAAAGCACCGGAGCAGAAATCTAATGACAACTAAAACTGTCGCTATGCCGCGTATGAAAGCGCATTATCTAAACACAGTTCGTGAAGATCTGAAGAAGCAGTTGGAGTTAACTAACCCAATGCAGGTTCCGACGATCTCGAAAATCGTTATCAACATGGGTGTTGGCCGAGCAACGCAACAAGCATCGCTGCTTGATGGTGCAGTCGCTGACTTGACAGCGATCTCGGGGCAAAAACCTTTGATCACCAAGTCGCGTATTGCTATTGCGTCATTCAAACTTCGTGAAGATCAGCCAATTGGTTGCAAAGTCACAATGCGCGGCGACCGAATGTGGGAGTTTTTTGATCGTTTGTTGTCGGTAGCGATTCCTCGAATTCGTGACTTCCGCGGTTTGTCCGGCAGATCATGGGATGGAAACGGCAATTACACGTTCGGCCTTACTGAGCAACTCATGTTCATGGAAGTTCGAGTTGAACAAGTTGACGCACCGCGTGGCATGGACATAACAATCGTGACCACCGCTAAAGACGATCTCTCTGGCAAAGCATTACTTGATGCATTTGGTTTTCCATTCCGCAAGGGCGAAGAACCAACTTCAGTAACCAAAGCCAAGAAAATCAAGAAGAAATAGTCGCAGAGTCACAGGAACATCGGAGACCAACTTAATATGGCAAAAAAATCACTCATGATCAAAGCAGCGCGAAAGCCGAAGTTCAAGGTGCGTGGCTATACACGTTGCCAACGATGTGGTCGCGTGCGTGCGGTATATCAGAAATTCGGATTATGCCGTATCTGCTTCCGCGATCTTGCACACGCGGGTGAAATCCCTGGCATCACAAAGGCAAGTTGGTAAACCGTCATGATGACTGACCCAATCGCCGACATGCTCACACGCATTCGCAACGGAAACGTCGCGATGCGGGACGAAGTGATGATGCCTGCGTCTAAACAAAAATCTGCTCTCGCCGAAGTTCTCAAGCGAGAAGGTTTCATTGCCGATTATTCAATCGCTCAAGACGATCAAGGTCCTGGAAAAGTGCTCAAGATCAGCATGAAGTACGGCGATGATCGTCAACGAACAATTTCAGGCATCAAACGCATTTCGACACCTGGTCTTCGGGTTTATCGCGGAGCGACGGAAGTGCCACGCGTTCTCGGTGGTCTAGGTGTAGCAGTTCTTTCAACAAGTCACGGACTCATGACCGACCGCGAAGCGCGCAAGCGCAACGTTGGTGGCGAAGTCATGTGTTTCGTGTGGTAAGCCAAGAGTCGAACGGAGTCATTAAATGTCACGCATAGGAAAATCTGCAATCGCAGTGCCAACTGGGGTTGAAATTACGATTTCAGGTGCAGCCGTCACAATTAAAGGGCCAAAGGGCAGTCTCAAACGTGATATTCCAGTTGGAGTTTCAGCACGTCGCGAAGAAAACAACTTGGTCGTAGAGCGTGCAAATGATGAACGTGATTCAAGATCGCGTCACGGATTAACTCGTACTTTGTTGTCGAATATGATCATCGGTGTAACTGACGGATACACAAAAGAACTTGACATTCAAGGAGTCGGTTATCGCGCTGAAGCGCAAGGCCCAAACAAGTTGAAGCTTGCTCTGGGTTTTTCACATCCGATTGTTTACACTGCGCCAGAAGGCATCACATTTGAAGTGACTGCACAGACCAAAATTGTCGTCAGAGGTAATGACAAAGAAGTTGTTGGTCAAGTTGCTGCAAACATTCGCAACATGCGTAAGCCAGAGCCTTACAAGGGCAAGGGTGTTCGCTACTTGAATGAGCGTGTACGACGTAAGGCCGGCAAGACCGGCAAGAAGTAACTAGAAGAAAATTGGAGACTCAACTTTTATGACTAGCACAGCAGAAAAACGACACTCAGGCCGATTGCGCCGTCAACGCCGTGTGCGTAAAAAGATTCATGGCACCGCCGAACGTCCACGCTTGGCAGTATTCCGCAGCAATAAGCACTTATCAGCACAGTTAATTGATGATGATGCAGGTCGCACAATTGCTGCAGCATCTTCACTTGAAGCCGACTTGCGAAAAGCTGGTTCGGGCTCAACAGTTGAAGCCGCAGCACGTGTAGGTAAAGCAGTTGCGCAACGCGCAAAACTAATCGGAATCACGAAAGTTGTTTATGATCGCGGTGGATTTTTGTACCACGGTCGTATCGCAGCAGCAGCGCAGGCTGCTCGAGAAGAAGGCTTGGAGTTCTAAATGAGCAACGTCACCCCAGTTCCGGCAGTTCCAGGTGCAGAAGTCACCGATCGTCGCGAACGTCGCGACCGTCGTGAGCCACGCGAAAAGCGCGAGCCTCGTCCACCAGCAAAAGTTGGTGAAATCGGTGAATCACGCGTTGTTCATATCAACCGCGTTGCCAAAGTTGTAAAAGGTGGTCGACGATTCTCGTTCACCGCACTCGTCGTAATCGGTGATCGTAACGGTCGCGTTGGTCTCGGCTACGGCAAAGCAAAAGAAGTTCCGTTGGCAATTCAAAAAGGCACAGAAGAAGCCAAGCGAAACCTGTTTCATGTTGCTCTCGCCGGAACAACAATTACTCACGCAACGATTGGTGTTAACGGCGCCGGTCGAGTAATGCTCAAGCCAGCAGCGCCTGGTACCGGTGTTATCGCAGGCGGCGCAGCAAGAATTATTCTCGAAGAAGCCGGGATTAAAGACGTACTTGCAAAAGTTCTCGGTTCGTCGAATGCAATCAACGTAGCTCGCGCAACAATCAATGGTCTTAAGGGTTTACAACGTCCAGACGAAGTTGCCAAGCGACGCGGCTTGCCAGCAGAAGATTTCGTTCCAAAAGGAATGTTGCGTGCCTACACAGAGCGTAAGAAAACAATCTCAAGTCTTGGAGCGAAATAATCATGGCTGTTACTAAAAAAGCTGCAGCACCAAAAGTTGCAAAAAAAGCACCAGCAGTGAAAGCAACTCGCAAGGCCCACACAGGCCCAACAGTTGTTGTCAAGCAAGTGCGCTCACAAATTGGAATCATGCCAAAAACCAAAGCAACAATGCGCGCGCTTGGGCTTCGAAAAATCGGTGATGTCAACACATTGCCGGACCGTCCTGAGATTCGCGGCATGATTGCCCGCGTTCCTCACCTCATTGAAGTAAATCGAAAAGGAGCATAATCATGCGCGTTGACGAAATTGGGCCACGCTACGGATCACGCAAGAAGCCAAAGCGCGTCGGTCGTGGTACTGGTGGTAAAGGTGGCAAGACTGCAGGTCGTGGTACAAAAGGTCAATACGCACGTAACACGGTTGCACGTGGTTTCGAAGGTGGACAGATGCCACTTAAGCAACGCGTACCAAAGTTGAAGGGTTTCAATAACCCGTTTCGCGTTGAATATTATGCCGTCAATCTTGATGCCGTTGAATCTCTTGGCGTTGCCGAGGTAGATCCTGCGTCACTCGTTGCTGGAGGTGTGGCCCATAAAGGCCAAATGATCAAAGTTCTTGGTCGTGGAAAAATCACCAGAGCGGTCAAAGTTTCAGTTCATGCCATTTCTAAATCAGCACAAGAAGCGATTGTTGCCGCTGGCGGGTCTGTAGTTATCTTGCCTCCAACATTCAGAGGCGTTCGACCACCGGCCAAGGGCAGCCAGTTCACCAACCGCTAGTACAGTTCGTTTGGTTCGGCTCACACAACAAATAGCGAGGCAATGTCGTGGCAAAAATTAGCAACATCTTTAAGGTTGCAGAACTTCGAAACAAGATTCTGTTTACACTTGCGATGCTGGCGGTCTATCGGCTCGGCAGTTCATTGCGTGTACCAGGCGTTGACTCTCAGGCGATCAGTCAATTGCGTGAGGCATCAAAATCTCAAGGAGCCCTCGGTTTTCTAAACTTATTCTCGGGTGGTGCGTTCGGCAGTTTTTCTATATTCGCACTCGGCATCATGCCTTACATCACTTCAAGCATCATCATGCAAGTTTTGACTGTTGTAATTCCGAAACTTGAAGAATGGCAACAAGAAGGTGCAACCGGTCAACGCAAAATCACACAATGGACCCGCTACGTAGCGATCGGTATTGCGACATTGCAAGGAGCTGGATTAACTTTTATTTTCGGTCAAGGTCGCGGCTCGGCATTTTTCAGCGCGAGCAATAGTGCACCAGATGTAGTTTTGCTAGATCCATTTATGCCACGGGCATTGCTCGTGATTCCGTCGCTTGTTGCAGGTACTGCACTGTTGATGTGGCTTGGTGAATTAATTAGCCAACGCGGCATCGGTAACGGAATGTCAATGGTTATTTTCGCATCGGTTGTCAGCGGTTTGCCTTATAACTATTATTCACTTTTACAGACGCGAAAAACTCTCGTGTTTGTTATTTTGGTGGCGCTATCTATTGGCATCATCATTGCAGTTGTGCGTGTTGAACTTGGCCAAAGGCGTATCCCGGTTCAATTCGCCAAACGAGTAGTAGGTCGAAAGATGTACGGCGGCCAGAACACGTATATTCCCTTGAAAGTAAACCAGTCGGGTGTTGTGCCAATTATTTTCGCCAGCTCCGTGTTGTTGTTGCCAGTTCTGATGTCAAATATGCTCGGCAGTGGCGAAGGTTGGCGGGGTTCGATTGCTCGGTTTGTTGATCAGTACCTAATTAATAGTCAAAACTTAATGTACGTAACTGTTTTCGGGCTGTTGATTATTGCGTTCGCGTACTTTTACAATTCGATTGCCTTTGATCCAATTCGTCAAGCAGACCAGTTGCGCAAACAGGGTGGCTTCGTACCTGGTATTCGTCCTGGTCAGCAAACTGAAGCGTTTTTAGGTAAGACCGTTAATCGCATCACTTTGCCTGGCGCAACCTTTGTTGCAGTAATTGCTATTTTGCCGTACATCGTTTTGTGGGTCGGTAATGTAACTTCATTTCCATTTGCCGGAACGACTGTGTTAATTGCAGTCGGTGTGGCTCTTGAACTGATGCGCCAAATCGATAGTCAGTTGATGCAACGCAATTATGAAGGTTTCCTCAAGCAATAAATCATTAAACACGTAACTTTCAATAACGTTTTATTGGCGAAGGATCGGAATCAAAACTCATGAGCGGTGGAGTGCGAATAATAATGTTCGGCCGACAGGGTGCCGGCAAAGGAACACAAAGTGCAAGGTTGGCTGAGCATTTTGGTGTGCCGCACATTTCAACTGGCGAGATGCTTCGCAACGCAGTGAAACAAGACTCGGTTGTCGGGCGTGCAGCCAAAGCAGTTTTGGACCGAGGCGAATTAGTTGACGATGACTTGATGGTCTCACTTGTTCAAGGTCGAATCGGCCAAGAAGATGCACGTGTTGCCGGCTATGTTTTGGATGGTTTCCCGCGCACGATTGGCCAAGCAGCAGCCTTTGATTTATTGACTGAAGCGCGACCAGTTGGCTACGTAATTGATTTGGACGTCGCGCGGGAGATCGTTTTGGTTCGACTTTCTGGTCGGCGAGTCTGCGAATCGTGTTCGACCAACTACACGGCACCAGAAAACGAGCCAAAACCTTGGATTTGTGAAAAATGTGGGGGATCGGTGGTTCAGCGAACCGACGACACTCAGCAGGCGATCAATCATCGACTTGATGTCTACGAGGCTCAAACTGCCCCATTAATTACCTTCTATCACGGGCGTGGGTCGCTACATGTAGTAGACGGGGTTGGCTCACCAGACGAAGTCTTTGGTCGGCTTACTTCGGTCGTGAATTTAGAAAAATAACCGAAAATTTGTACTGGTTTAGAAATGGTTTTAAATCGTTATATCTCGGGGGTTTGAGAGCGATAGTTCAGGGCGATAGCGTGACAAGTCGCCCTAAACGATCATCTGATTGTCGGGCAATGAATGTAACAACAAAGAAATAGTTCGGAGAAACTTTGCCCAAAAATAAGGAAGATGCAATCGTGCTGGAAGGCAAGATTACTGAATCCCTACCCAACGCAATGTTTCGAGTTGAGCTTGAAAATGGACACACAGTCTTGGCTCACATTTCAGGAAAGATGCGAATGAATTACATTCGAATTCTTCCTGGCGACAAAGTGCAAGTAGAACTAACACCGTATGACCTCACAAGAGGTCGTATTACTTACCGATTTAAATAAAGACAAGAAGGCGTGCAGTGAAAGTAAGAACCAGCGTTAAAAAAATATGCGAGAAGTGCAAGATTATCCGTCGGCACGGTCGCGTAATGGTGATCTGCGAAAACCCACGTCATAAGCAACGTCAAGGCTGAGCGAGAGAGACAAGATGGCACGTATTTCAGGAGTAGACATTCCGCGCGAGAAGCGCCTAGAGATAGGTCTGACCTATATTTTTGGTATCGGTCGCGTTACCGCGAAAAAACTTTGCAGCGAAACTGGAATTAGTCCAGACACTCGCGTGCGTGATCTGACTGACTCTGAGGTCAACAAGATTCGTATGTTCATCGAGAACAACCTAAGTGTTGAAGGCGATCGTCGTCGAAATGTTCAAACAGACATCAAACGAA
>JBILAG010000089.1:0-7587 GCA_044354345.1 Ilumatobacteraceae bacterium
CTAGGTATCGCTCGTACCGCATCCAACCGTATATATAAAGATGAGGCCGCCAAGCCAGAATTGCTCTGCGCACTTTCTGAATTTCAAATGCTCTGTGGTTTTGCGCCTGTCAACGAGTCGATAGACCGTGCAGAAAAACTTGGCTTGATCGAACTTGCAAAACACCTAAAACTTGATGGATTAGAAAAAACGGTCCATTGGGCGCTCAGCGAAAAATCGCATCCGACAGCGAAAAATTTGCCGAACCATTTGCAGGCGCTCGAAACGCTATACCCAAATTCGGGGGGTGTTCTCGTTGCTCTTTTAATGAACCACATCGTATTAAAACCTGGCGATGCAATTTTTCTCGAACCTGGCAACGTGCATTCATATCTGAGTGGCCTAGCCGTTGAGGTGATGACGAGCAGCGACAACGTAATGCGTGCTGCATTCACTAAAAAACATGTTGACATAAACGAATTTCTCGCAACTGCCAACTTCGTTTCCGAGACACCGAGATTTGTCTCGCCAACTGAGGCATCACACGATGTTGCGCTTTACGACATTTCAAGTGCTCCGTTTAGCGTTCAGCGGCTCAACATAAATAGCGCCATATCGCTTACAGCAGAACATGAAGTTGAAATATTTTTATGCGTACAAGGACAATCAGGTTCTTTGAACCAAGGCCAAGCGTGTGTATTGCGTCGCGGTGAAAATTTGAACCTCAATGGGCCATCACTCGTATTTCGAGTCTGGGGAGATCCGATTATCTGATGTTTCGAATTTTTAATAGAAAGTCTCCAATCGCAAAGTTGCTATTTGTCGCATTTACTTTTGCAATTTCTATAGGTGCCGGCAGCAGCACACCGTTCACACAAAATACAAGTCCGTCGCTTTTGATTATTGGGGACAGTATTACTTGGGGCTCTGACTATTTCGCAAAGGCTCAAAAACTCGTTGCAGGTGATGGCCAATGGGCAAATGTAGTTGTTGATGGGCAATATTCTCGGCGAGTTGCGTTTCCAACGCCGAACACTTCTATCCGAATGTCAGGTGTTAAGTCGTATTTGAAACTCAAAGCAGCGGGGCTGAACCCTGACGCTGTGATTGTTGCGCTTGGCAGTAACGATGTCGCAATGGAGTCAAAAATTGAAGTTTACGAAAAAATAATCCGAGATTTAATGGACACGATCGGCAATGTGCCCGTAACTTGGCTGACAGTTAATCGAAGAGATACCAAGGCGATCTTTAGAAGAAGTGTTGTTTTCAATAGCGTTCTCGTGAAACTCACGGCCGAATATCCAAATTTGGTTCTCTCAGACTGGTATTCGGTCATCAATTCAAACCTGAAGTTAATGGCATGGGATAAAGTTCACCTCACACCAACTGGCTATACAGTGCGCGCTAAGTCGTACCAGTCTTTGGCACGTGAAATATACGAGCGATATTGGATAGCGACCCTGCCAACCACTACAACTACTGCTGTTACTACAACGACGACAACTGTCTCCCCTGTCGTGCCAGCGGTAACTACTACTTTGCCGATTGATACGTCGACAACAATCGCAGCAACTACAACTACGACCACAATTAAAACAACCCCTTAATTGAGCTGGTGATTCAACCGCCTAGAGCGGGCCGCAAAAGTGTTGCTACTATCTGTTTGTGATCAAATATTATAATAATGTTCCCGGACTTGTTGACCCACTAGAGCCCTATTCATATGTGGTTTCAGCAGGGAAAACTCTTTACTTAGCGGGGCAAGTTGCGCTTGACAAAAATGGCTCGATCGTCGGAACAACCATGCAAGAACAAGCAACTCAAGTTTGGCAAAACATTAGGATCGCGCTAAACGCAGTTGGCTCGGATCTTGAAAATATCGTAAAAATTAATTATTTTTTACGCGACATCCGAGAACTTGACGACGAAATAGAGATCCGTAAGACTTTGTTCAAACCTAATATGTTTCCAGCTGTGACCGCTATTCAAGCCGCAGCTCTAGGCCTACCGGGCTTACTACTTGAAGTTGACATCGTGGCGGTATCGAATGACGCATGAAGAAATCGTTGAAATTGTAAAGTCAAAACTTGAAACTGATTCAATTCTTGAGCCAGGTTTTGAATTTGACATTATCGCCCAAGATTTTGCAGGGCGAATAGGACTAGATCTAAGTCTCAACTCGCTCATCAACGATGTCGCTGTTAACGAACAGCCTGATTTTGATCCAAGTTGGATCTAATGATTTTAGATTCAATCAAAGAGACCTCAAGAAAAATTCATGATCGCGAGATTTCAGCGACCGAAATTGTCGTAGAACTAATTAACGACGTAAATAATCGTGATCGCATTCTCAACGCATTCACTTCTTTTAACTCAGAACTTCTATTAGATAACGCAAAACTCACGGACAGACAATTATCTGAGGGCAATTACTCAGGGCCACTTCACGGCATCCCAGTGGGAATAAAAGACATAATTAATGTTGCTGGATACCCAACACGATGCGGCTCAGGTCTATATCCGAACCAAGTTCAAAGTAGTGACGCTGTTGTCACTAACAATTTGAGAACCGACGGAGCAATTTTCGCTGGCAAAACGACATCCCATGAACTTGCATGTGGCGTAACAAGCGCCCCAGCATCAAACCCGTGGAACACAAATTATGTACCAGGTGGTTCAAGCGGCGGCTCAGGAGTAGCCGTTGCTTGCGGTTACGTTCGCGCTGCTTTAGGCAGTGACACTGGTGGCTCAATTCGAATCCCTGCATCTCTTTGCGGTGTCGTTGGTCTCAAACCCACATATGGTCTCGTATCAACAAGTGGTGTTGAACCTTTATCAATTTCGTTAGACCACCTAGGACCCATCACTGCAAGTGTTGAAGACTGCGCTTTAATTATGAATTCTCTTGCAAAGCGCACTGGGGTTGACTACACATCTGAGCTCAACAAGGGAATCGCAGGAATGCGCTTTGGTGTTTTAGCAGGCAAACCATTTTCTCCAATGCAACCTGATGTTCAACAAGCATTTGAGAATGCATTAGTTCATCTTCGCAACTTAGGTGCTACTTGCATAAACATCGAAATACCAGAATTAGAACATACTTTGGCTGTCGAATTTGGAATTATTCCTCTCGAAGCTGGTGAGTACCACCTAAATTCGCTTCAAAATAATCCTGGTTTAATCAGCCCATCAATCAGAACCCTCTTAATCGCTGGCCGAGTAATACCTGAAAGCATTTATCATCGCGCTAACACAGGTAGAAAATTAATCTCAAGAGCCCTTCGACGCGCCTTCGAAGAAAACAACCTAAACGCTGTGATTACACCAAGCTTGCCCGCCACAGCAGCCAAAAAGAATCAAGATGAATTCACTTTTGGCGATTTAAGTGAACACATTTCTGTTTCATATGTTCGCACCACTGCCCCATTCAACGTTTCAGGGCAGCCCGCGATTAGCGTGCCATGCGGGTTTGACTCAATGGGTTTACCAATTGGGCTACAAATAGCCACAAGACCATTTGACGAAAGTAGCGCTCTACGAATAGCCAATGCCTATGCAACTAGCACCGATTGGCAACTTATTGCACACTAAATAGCCTGGAATATAAGGCCTTAGACTAATCTGACCGTATATATAACATATAGATAATCCATCACTTGAACGGATAACTAGTGCCAAGATCAAAGACCAAAGTTGATGACAGTTCAGTAGAACAAGTCATAACCCATATCAGGTCTTGCATCGTGAGTGGCAAGTACCCTGCCGACACCAAATTACTGCCAAAGTTAATCGCCGACGAATGTGGTACCAGCTTCATTCCTGTCCGCGAGGCTATGCGCGCACTTGAATCTGAAGGTCTAGTTACTTACATCCATAACCGCGGGGTTTGGGTAACACCACTTTCTATGAGTGATCTAGATGATTTATATCGTATTCGAATAGAACTTGAGTCCGGAGCAGTTGCAAACTCAGATAAATTCTCCGAAAAAGAAATAGCCGATTTAGAGAATATTCTTCAAAAGATGGTTGAATTTCGAGAAAGTGGTGAAGTTTCAAAAGTAATTCGACTCAACACTGACTTTCACTTCAAAATTTACAGAAAAACAAATTCACCACGTCGAATCAAACTCATTGAGCAACTATGGGATCACGCCGATAGATACCAGAGGCTTTCACTGAAATATAGGCATGATGCGGCCGACGTTGAGCACCATGAAATACTCAAGCATCTTGCGGCGGGCAATAATCTTCAAGCGGCAAAAGCACTTGCAACACATCTAGAGACAACGGCCAGATTGGTTCGGGCTGGGTTTGACGTTGATAAATCTCAAACTCAAATCGCGCATAACTGACAAATAGGCATAGTGCCAAGCTCGAAGATGACCTGGCTTTCGATTAATAACCAAATTCAATGAATTCAACTTTCAGTAAAAATGGGTTCGAAATCATTCTCGCCGATGATTTGCCTGCCCTCAATGAACTTCAAAAACACGTCAGAGATATTTCATACAAGTTGATCGGTGCCGAAACAAGTGAAAACATAATTGGTGACTTAAATTCACTACACGAAGCATTCAAATCTCCAGAAGACGCGAACTCATTTCGGCTAAAACTTACTTCACAGCTATCTAGCCAAGTGAATGTGGGTATCAAGGTTTTCGAAATATTCCGATCAAAATTAGAGCCACTCGTTGGGCCTGACATTTTGGTGCAGAAGACTCCAAATCTTGTGTTTCAACCACCCGAATATCCAATCCCAACAGAATTACACCGTGACGCCCCAGCAAATTCTCCGTATGAAGTAATCGTCTGGCTACCATTTGTCGATTGCTTCGATACCAAGAGCATGTACGTGCTTGACAGAGAACACTCACAAATAGCTGCAGAGCACATCAAACAAAATCCAGATGACAAAAATGGCTTTGACGAAATTTTGTTAGCGCATGCCGCATTAATGGAAGTTCCATTTGGAAGTGCACTCATATTTTGGTCGGGTTTGTTCCATGGTTCAATCGTTAACAAAGAAGGCGAATCACGTCTCTCATTGAACATTCGTTACAAAAATCTCTTCTCACCAGCAGGAATTAAAGATCAACTTAGGTACTTCAATGTTCTTCAAACTTCTCAGCTCACAGACCTGGGTTTGGATTTTCAACATAGAGAACAATTTAGATGAAAAAATATCTTTGTGTACTTCACGATTATGAGAGCGGTGACTTTTGCGAGCCAGGTGTTTCGAAAATGCCAAGCTTAGATTTACAGCGAAAAGCGATCGACGTACTTCTACAAAAAAGAGACGCTAAACAAGTGCAAGAGCTTAGAACTGGCACCGGCCAAAAGCTTTCTACCACAGACTTGAACTTTGAAACAGATCAATTTTCTGGCATTGTATTTTTTAGTTCCGAAAGTTTGCGCACTAAAAATAGAGAAATTGACTTAATGTTGTTCAATTCGCTTTACGAAGAGTTTGCCGAAATATTCATAATCGTCGAATCAATTTCAATTGAAAATGAGCAGGAGTATTTATCTGTTTCTAAACGATTTATCGCTTTGAATTACTGTGCTCAACGCGATACTTCAGACGAATGGAAAGACCTAGTTTCACAAGTCACAATAGGCGGCAAGAATCAATGAAGTTCTCAATTAACCGAAAAACACTTATCTATATTTCGATAGCCGCAGCGATATTGATAGTTGGAGGCCCTTGGCTGTACACGAGCCTATTTCGAGACGAACCATTAAACCCATTCAGCGAAACGAGCATCAGTAACGAGGGCGTTACTGCCACGACAGGAGAAATTGAAATTTCTGGTGATTGGAAATTAGTCTCTGAATCTCAAGTCGGCTATCGCATCAAAGAGCGAATCGCCCTAAAAACTTTTGAGACAGTTGGGCGATCTAGCGAAGTGACGGGCTCGCTTAAAATTCTTGATTCACAAATAACGCAAACCACTTTCGAAGTTGATATGAAGACCTTTCAGAGTGATAGTGGCGGCCGTGACGCTCAATTTAATGGTCGAATTATGGATACTGAGAAGTATCCAACGGCAAACTTTGTGCTCACTGAGCCAATCACTTTGGTTGAAAAGCCAATAAACGGTTTGACCATTAAAAATACTGCTACAGGAAATCTGACTATACGCGGCACAACCAAAGAGGTCACTCTTTCATTGTCGAGCACACTTCAAAATTCAGTCATCACGGTAATCGGCCAGATTCAGATTCAATTTGATGAATGGAAGATTCCAAATCCATCTGTCCCACTTGTTTTTATTTATACCGAGCCAAATTGCATTCTTGAATTCAGTCTCAAGTTTGAGAAACAAAAGGATTAATCAGTATGCCGATAATTTCACTTCCCACTGAAATAGATATGTATTACGAGATCAATGGTCAAGGCCCACCGTTACTACTGATCATGGGTACTGCGGCAGACCACACAACATGGGCGTCACAGGTTGAGGCATACAAAAGTGACTTCACCGTAATT
Organism: Ilumatobacteraceae bacterium; assembly: GCA_044354345.1. GTDB lineage: Bacteria > Actinomycetota > Acidimicrobiia > Acidimicrobiales > Ilumatobacteraceae > BACL27. The sequence goes on from JBILAG010000089.1 coordinate 6,470, forward strand.
ACGTATGATGCACGAGGTACCGGCCAATCAACCAGCCCACCTGACCCACGAAGTTACAGCATGAGAGTTTTAGCAGATGATGCAGCTGCGCTTCTTAAATATTTAGGTATTAAATCGGCGCACATATCTGGGTTATCGCTTGGTTCAGCAACCGCGCAAGAGTTCGCAATTAACTTCCCACAGATGCTTGATTCATTACAGTTGCATTGCACCTGGGGAAAGTCGGACGAATGGTTCTGTCGAATGATTGACTCAATGGAGTTGCCGGTGATTTATGATGATTTTGCAAGTTACATTCGCACTGCCCTACTTTGGGTTGCGAGTCCTAACTTCATCAACGATCGCCCTGAGGATGTCGCGGCATTTGAACGCGGGTTTATTCTTGAAAACCCGCACCCTCCAACAAAGCAAGGATTACTTGGACACTTTTTCGCAGATAAAACTCATGACACTCTTGACCGTCTTCACACGATCAAAGTTCCAACATTAATTTCTTCTGGCGAGATGGACTGGCAAGTGCCAGCTCGTTACGGTCATGAAGTCAATAGCAAAATCAAACACGCTGATTTTTTACTATTTACTGGCCCAAGATCTAGCCACATCGCGTTTCACGAGATGCCTGATGAATGGAACCAAAAAACTCTAAATTGGATGAAGAATTTACTTCTTTAATCCGTGCGCTTCATCAAATGATGGCCCACCAGATCCTTCAACCCAATATTTCTTCGCCCAGCCAACACCCTTCCAGGTAGTCATTTTTAAAGGCGTCAAACGAATCAACCATCGAGGCTGATTTAAAGTTGAAGTCAAATAAGACGGGCCATTTTCGCCGAGATAACGAATTGCCATTTTCTCACAAATGCCAACCCATTGACCGCCAACATTTGGTGTTTCGACAATTTCGGCATTTCCGTCGACCATAATCTTTGGAATCTGCGACATTGTTCCAGTGCTCGTATCAGGCTGACCATGCTCCTTATCGATCACTACGGCGACTCGTGGGTCGTTTTGAATGCATTTGCACCACTCAGAACGCTCGCGACCAATAAACCACAATGATTTGCCATCCCAGTGGTACCAAACTGGCACAACAAAAGGTGAACCATTTTCTTTTAGAA